>VBNY01000165.1:4981-6018 GCA_005877705.1 Gammaproteobacteria bacterium | reverse complement strand
CAGTCGCTGGTGACCGCGACCAACCAGCTTGCGGAAGTCGACATGCTCAACAATCACCTGAAGGTGCCCTATTCCGACCAGTTCAGCATCGGGATGCGCAATCGGGTGGGCGATTGGAATACGAGCGCCACGGTCGCCCGCATCCTCAGCCATGACGGCTTCGTGTTCACGTTGGGTAATCGGTATCCGAACGGCACCTTCTTTGATATGAGCGGCGGTAATCAGTTCAACCCGCAAAACGCGGTTCCGGGTTTCGGCAATCTGATCATCGGCAATAACGGCATCGAGACGCGCACCACTGAGTTTCTGCTATCGGCGGAGAAGCTGTACACCGGGGAATCCCATTGGGGAGCCACCTTTGCGTACACCTACACGATGGCGAAGCAGAACCGCGACACCAACGCGCACTACGCCTTCGATGCAGAGACCATCCAACAGTATCCCTTCATCCTGTCGAATGCCGTGGCCAGGCATCGCTTCGTCGCCACCGGCACGTTCACCGGTCCGTGGGGGACGACGCTTGCCGGCAAGCTGACGCTGGCTACCCCGATTCCCAACAACGACGTCGCTAATGTGGGGATTATCTTCCCGAACGGAAGCAACGCTACGCCGGTTGCAGGAACACCGCCGCAGACTCTCGGTTACCGTCAGCTCGATCTGCAGGTCAGCAAGGATGTGGCGCTGGCCAATTTCGCCGTGCTCTATGTCCGCTTCGATGTGCTGAACGTGTTCGACTACTACAACTATTCTGACTATATCGTGAATTGGGGTGGCAACGGCGTGTTCAACAGCAATCCGGTGTCTTACAACAGCATCGGCAACATCAGCGGCGTGCCGCGCACCTTCAAGATGACAATGGGCGTCAAATTCTGACCGGCCGCGCCCATGGACAGGTGGCACAGGCGGCGTTTGCATGCGGCAAACGCCGTTGGCGCAAACCGGCGGCGGCTCGGTATCGTGACGCCCGATGAACAATCCTCGCCTCAAGAACATTGTCATTGTCGGCGGCGGCACTGCGGGCTGGATGGCCGCCGCCG
>VBNY01000165.1:0-4920 GCA_005877705.1 Gammaproteobacteria bacterium | reverse complement strand
TCGGCACGGTCGGCGTCGGTGAGGCGGCGATGCCGATGCACGCTCAGTTCATTGCCCGCTACTGCGCAGCGCGTTGACAGGCGCCCGAGCGGCTGCATAAACTCGGCGGCTGAA
This sequence comes from Gammaproteobacteria bacterium, assembly GCA_005877705.1. Lineage (GTDB taxonomy): Bacteria > Pseudomonadota > Gammaproteobacteria > Steroidobacterales > Steroidobacteraceae > 13-2-20CM-66-19. The sequence goes on along the minus strand of VBNY01000165.1, from coordinate 4,806 downwards.
AACGTTTTCAACTGAACAAGCTTGGCTGCTTCCGGGGGCTGTGCTTCGCTGAAAACCAAACTCGCGTCATCGCGGTGGCCGGGCAACCCAGCGTAGCTTGCACGCTCACGCGGCACGCCGCCTCGGCGTCGCCGATCCGATGCTCACGCTCAAGCTGTCTGGCTAATGGGCGGTTACGCGCCCTTAGCGCGCAGGGAGGACAGAAGTGATATCGATCATCAATCGCCCGGCCTGGGCGCTGGGCGTGTGTTGCGCACTGCTAGCGCTCGGCACCACCGCCCCGTCTGCGGCTGCACCCGTTACACCCGTTCCGGTCCAGGTGGATCCCTTCCGCGATAGACCTGAGGAGCGGGCCTTCTTCGATGAGCTGCAGGAGCGGACGTTTCATTTCTTCTGGGAAACCGCGAATCCCAACAACGGCCTGGTGCCCGATCGCTTTCCGCCGCAATCGTTCGCGAGTATCGCGAGCGTAGGCTTCGCGCTCACGGCCTATCCGATCGGCGTGGAACGAGGTTACATCGCACGCGATCGGGCACGCGATCGCGTGCTCACGACATTGCGCTTCTTCGCCGCTGCCGCGAATCAGAAGGGGTTCTACTACCACTTCATCGATATGCAGAGCGGGCAGCGCGCCAACGATAGCGAGGTCTCAACCGTAGACACAGCATTGCTGCTCGGCGGCGTGCTCCTTTGCCAATCGTATTTCACGGCTCCCGATCCCAAGGAAGTCGAGATCCGAAAACTGGCCGAGCAGATCTACCGCCGCGTGGACTGGACCTGGGCGCAACCGCGTCCGCCGGCCGTGGCGCTCTCATGGACGCCGGAAGAAGGTTTCTCCCGTTACGATTGGCCATCCCGTGGGCGACGGTGCCTGGAGCGCCTGGACGGGCACTTACGACCGCAACTGGGGCACCCTGTACGGTCAGACACACCTGAGCTTCGCGCCGCTTTTCGGCCACCAGTACACGCATGTGTGGGTGGATTTTCGCGGCATTCGCGACGCGTACATGCAACAGCGCGGCCTCGACTACTTCGAGAACAGCCGCCGCGCCACCTTCGCCCAGCGCCGCTACGCGATCGAGAACCCCATGAAATGGGCAGCCTACGGCGAGAATATCTGGGGCATTTCCGCCTGTGACGGACCGGCGAACGTTCAGCAGAGCTATTTGGGAGAGCAGCGCCGCTTCTACAGGTATGCGGGGCGCGGTGTAGGGCTGGGCCGAACGCTCGACGATGGCACGATCACGCCGACGGCGGTCATAGGATCGCTGCCTTTTGCCCCCGAGATTGCGGTCCCCGCGACACTCGAGATGTACCATCGCTACGGGCCGAAGATCTACTCGACGTATGGCTTTCTCGATTCGTTCAATCCGAGCTTCGGGCCGACGGGCTGGTTCGACAGCCAATACCTCGGCATCGACCAGGGCCCGATTCTCGCCATGGTTGAGAACTATCGCAGCGGCCTCGTATGGCGTGTCATGCGCGACAACCCGTACATCCGGCGCGGGCTCGAGCGCGCCGGATTCGCCGGCGGCTGGATCGGGCAAATCTCCGGGCAAATTTCCGCGCAAACTTCCTCGCAACAATCAATGAAACAATGACGGGCCGATGGCTCTCGCCGCGGTTAGTGTGTCTGGCGTTTGCGCTGTGCGCGGCAGGCTGCCACCGGACGGCGGGGCCGGATCGCGTGGTCACGGTGTGGGCGATGGGGCGCGAGGGCGAGGTCATCGAGCGGCTCCTGCCGCAGTTCAGGAAGCTGCATCCGGAGATTCGGGTCAAGGTCCAGCAGCAGCCCTGGACCGCCGCTCATGAGAAGCTGCTCACGGCGGTCGCCGGAGAGGCGACGCCGGATGTCTGCCAGCTAGGCAACACCTGGATTCCGGAATTCGCGGCGCTGGAGGCTCTGGAGCCACTCGGCCCGAACGCCGCGAAATCAACCATCATCCAGCGCGACGATTACTTCCCCGGAATCTGGGATACCAACCTCATCGCGGGGACGCTCTACGGCGTGCCATGGTACGTCGACACACGTTTGCTCTTCTATCGGCGCGATCTGCTTGCCAAGGCGGGCTTCGCTGCTCCACCGAAGACCTGGGAGGAATGGTCGCGCATGCTCGCCGCGATCAAGGCCCTGGTCGGTCCCGAGCGCTATTCGGTCCTGTTGCCACTCAACGAATTCGAGCCGCTGCTGGTGCTCGCCATTCAGCAGCCGGAGCCGCTGCTGCGCCAGGACGATCGCTTCGGCAACTTCCGTGGCGCGGGCTTCCGCCGCGCGCTAGCTTTCTATGTCGAGATGTTCCAGCGCGGCTGGGCCCCGCCCGTCAGCGCCACGCAGATCTCCAATGTGTGGGACGAGCTCGGACGCGGATACTATTCCTTCTATATCTCGGGCCCCTGGAACATAGGCGAGTTCAAGCGGCGCCTGCCGCCCGAGCTGCAGCCCACCTGGATGACCGCCTCCATGCCGGGTCCCGACGGACCCGGCGCATCCCTCGCGGGGGGCGCGAGCCTCGTGATCTTCCGCCGCTCGCGGCACAAGGCGGACGCGTGGCGGCTGCTCGAATACCTGTCCTCGCCCGATGTGCAGCGGCAATTCTACGAGCTGACGGGCGATCTGCCGCCGCGCCGCGCGAGCTGGCGGGATCCGCGGCTGGCCGAGAACCCTTACGCGCGGGCGTTCCTCGAGCAGCTGGAGCGGGTGAAGCCGACGCCGAAAGTTCCCGAGTGGGAGCGGATCGTGGACCAGATGCGTCTGGTGGCGGAGCGGGCCGTGGACGGCAAGCTGTCGGTCGATCAGGCAGGGCAGGAGCTCGATCAAACCGTTGACGCGATTCTCGAGAAGCGGCGCTGGCTCGCGGACCGGGGTGCGGCACCGTGAGAGTCCAGCGGGCCGCGTGGGCGCTCGTCACGCCGGCGCTGCTGGTCATCGGCGTATTCTTTTTCCTGCCGGTGCTCGCGGCGCTGCTCGTCAGTCTCACCGATTTCGATCTGTACGCGCTGGCCGACATCCGCAATTTGCGCTTCATCGGCCTGGCCAACTACTGGCACCTGCTGCAGTCTCCGGCCTTCTGGCAAGCGCTCGCCAACACGGCGTACTTCGTCGCAGCCGGAGTGCCGTTGTCCCTGTTTGCATCGCTCGCGGCCGCGCTGCTCGTCAACGCGCGCCTCGCCCGCTTCAGTGCGCTGTTCCGTACGACACTCTTCGCTCCCGTAGTCACGACTCTCGTCGCGGTGGCGGTCGTCTGGCGGTATCTGCTGCATACCCGCTACGGCGTCCTCAACTACGCGCTCGCGCAGATCGGAGTGCACCCGATCGACTGGCTCGGCGATCCGCACTGGGCGATGCCGGCGATCATTCTGTTCGCCGTGTGGAAGAACTTCGGCTACAACATGATCATCTTTCTCGCCGCGCTGCAGAGCATCCCCGCGGACCTGTACGAGGCCGCCCGCCTGGACGGTGCGAACGGCTGGCAGGAATTCCGCCACATCACGCTGCCGTCGCTTGCTGCGACGCTGCTGCTCGTCAGCATCCTCACCATGGCCGGCTACTTCCAGCTGTTCGCCGAGCCGTATGTGATGACGCAAGGGGGGCCGATGCAAAGCACCGTCAGCGTGTTGTATTTCATGTACGAGGAAGGCTTCAAGTGGTGGAATCTCGGCTCCGCCTCCGCCGTCGCCTTCCTGCTGTTCCTGCTCATTCTCGCGATCACCGCGCTGCAGCTTCGCGTCACGCGCCGCGCCGAGGCCGCATGAAACCGCGCGCCGCCGCGATACTGCTGCACGCGCTGCTGATCGCCTTGGCGGTGGGCACCGCGTTTCCGCTGCTGTGGATGCTGTCGGTGTCGCTCATGCCGGCCGGCGAGGCGAGCGCCTTCCCGCCGCCGCTGCTGCCGAGCCATGCGACGCTTGCCAACTACAGAGAGTTGTTCGGGCGCGAAGGCATCGGGCGCTACTTCTTCAACAGCGTCGTGCTGGCGTCGCTCGCGACCGTGCTGTCGCTCATGTTCAATTCGACGGCGGGCTACGCCTTCGCCAAGCTGCGCTTCGCCGGCCGCGAGCGGATCTTCAGGACGCTGCTCGCGGCGCTGGTGATTCCGGCCCAAGTGGCGATGCTGCCGCTGTTTCTGCTGCTGAAATGGCTCGGCCTGGTAAACACCTACGCCGGGGTCGTCGTGCCGGGAATGGCGGGAATATTCGGCATCTTCCTGGTCCGGCAGTATGCCCTGACGATACCCGATGAGCTGCTGGAGGCCGCCCGCATCGACGGTGCCGGCGAGGCGCGGATATTCTTCGCGATCGTGCTGCCGGTGCTGAAGCCGATCCTGGTCACGCTCGCGATCTTCACGTTTCTCGGCACCTGGAACGACTTCATGTGGCCGTTGATCGTGCTCACGGACCAGGATCTGTACACGCTGCCGATCGCGCTCGCCGTCCTGTCCCGCGAGCACGTGCAGGACAACGAGCTGATGATGGCCGGCTCCGTGCTCACCGTGCTGCCGGTGCTGGCGCTGTTTCTGGCGCTGCAGCGCTACTACATACGGGGCATTCTCGTGGGGAGCGTGAAAGGATGACACGACGGCCGTCGCTGGCGGTGCTCGCCCTGCTCGTGGCGCCGGCAGTCGGCTCGCCGCTGGCGCGCCCGGTCGTCGGGATCGATGACGTCACCGCGTGGCACGCGGCGCCCTCCGAGGGTGTCAATGTTTCCCTCAGCGGCGCCCAGGGTGCTCACGGACAGGCGCTGCGAGTCGACTTCGATTTCGCGGGCACCGCCGGCTATGCTGCGGTGCGCCGCAAGCTGCCGCTCGA
>VBNY01000164.1 GCA_005877705.1 Gammaproteobacteria bacterium | reverse complement strand
CAACTCCGTTACGCTCTGCGCGACGATTCCCGCCAACGCGAGCGTCACGGAAGTCGAGCTCTTCAGCCGCGCCGCAGATGCCGATACGCCCTGGAGCACGAGCCGGCTGCTGGCGGGACAGGAATCGGGTCAAGCCCGGTTCGCGGAAAAGTACGCGGAGAGCCCCGAGGGTCCGGGCACGAAGCAGATCTGCCAGGGGTTCGCGCACTGGTCCGCCGATCGCGCGCGCATCGCCCGCATGATCGTGCGCTACTCCTTATAAGATCAAGCGCGCCGCTCGAGACGCGTGTCAGCTTCGGTTCAGTTGCCAACCCGGCAGCTGACTACTAATGTAGCCATCCGTTCAGCACGGAGAGGACCCATGCAGGACGAACGCGCCAAGTTCCAGAAGCAGGTCCGTAAGTGCGCGCAGGAACTCAAACGATTGCTGCCCGAGCTGGCGGACCGCCACTCTCCGTTGGTGGTGCTGGCGGCCCTGAGCGAACACGTGGGCGGCGCGCTGCTTGTCTGTCAGGAATCGGGCCGTTGCACCCCGGATGAGGCGCGCGCCATCATCAGGCGCGTCGAGGAGCTCACATTCGCGGATTCCGAGCCACCCGCGCGCTAGTACGATTGCTGAAAGTCGCCTGCGGCGCTTTCAGCCCGCCGGCAAAAGGCGTGGCTTTTGCCGGCTGGGAGCCCTCACCCCGCCGCACCGCGGCGCTCCCCCAGGAGCAGGCCGAACGCCCCCCGCGCCTCGAACCCGAGAGACTCGTAGAGGCGCCGCGCGGCGTGATTGTCCTCGCCGGTGAATAGAATCAGCCTGGCGAAGCGGTGGTGCTCCGTGCAGTCCTCGATGAGCCGGCTCATGGCAGCCCGCGCGAGGCCCTTGCGTCGATCCTTCGGTCCAGTGTAAACGCCCCCGACCTGCCCGAAAGAGCCGTACGTCGCATTGAGCCCCGCGATGGCGGCGAGACGCGAACCTTCGAAGACGCCCCACCACAGCCGCGCGCGGGCGCCGCTCACGAACGCAGCTTTGCGTTGCGCGTGCGCCGCCTGCGCCGGCAAGTCGAGCTCGGCGAGATAGGCTGTGTTGAGTGGTTCCCATTGATCGAAGTCCTGCGCATCGAGCGCGCGGGCGTGCAGCTCGCGACCGGCATCGCGGTCAAGGCGCGCCGCGGACAAACTGAGACGGTAGAGCACGTCCTTGACACTGTGCAGCGGCTGGAATCGCGGGTCGGCGCACAGCAGGCGCCACAGCGCATTCGCGGTCGGCCATTCGCCGATCACTCCACGGACCGCGATCGGTTGGGCCTCGCACGCTTTGAGAATCGGCCAGGCCAGCTCGGCGCGGCCTGCCGCCTGCACCAGCAGGTTGCCGCCGCGGGTGAGGCAGAAGACGGCCGCGACCCGTCCGCGCTCCTCGAGCAGCTGGTAGTTGCCGGAATTGGGGTGATCGCCGAGGCGCGGCCCGAGGAGCGCCAGGTTGGACAGGAGGAACAGAGAGGTTTCGGCGTGGGCCTCCAGGAAGGCCCTGACACGCTCGAGATCGGCATCCGTCACGTGGTGGATCAACTGTGCTCCCCCCAACACATTGTAGACGCTGACGGGGACTACGTGATATTGGACGCACACATGCCTGGCTCCCGCTCTGTGCCCTCCACCCGCTCATGGGCCCTGCTCGTGGTGGTGGCGCTCGCGCCGGTGTGGCTGATAGGCATCCTCGATCGGGGTCTGTGGACGCCCGACGAGCCGCGCGAGGCGGACATCGCCTGGCGCATGAGCCAACAGAGTGATCGCGCCCTGCCCCAGCTCGCCGGCACGCCGTTTCTCGAAAAGCCGCCGCTGTCGTATTGGATGTCGGCAGGCGCACTGCAGCTGTTCGGCGAGTCCCCCGGAGCCGCACGGGTGCCCAACATCCTTTACGCGGCACTCACGGCGCTCGCAAGCGGTGCGCTCGCGCTCGCCATGGAGAGCAGCGTTGCGGCTGCGATCGTTGCGGCACTGGTCGCAGGTACTGCGATCACCGCTTTCCGGGTAGCGATCTGGCTGGCGCCGGATGCGTGTCTGCTCGCCGGCTGTTCGCTATCGCTGCTCGGAGCGTATCTGGGCTACACCGCCGCGGCGGGCCGGCCAAAGTTGCTGGGCTATGGCCTGATGCATGTTGGCGCCGCCGTCGGTTTCATGGCCAAGAGCGCGCCCGGCTGGGTGGTGCCCGCATTGGCGCTCGCCTCGATCATCGTCTGGGAGCGTCGCTGGTCGGAGTTGCGCAGGTGGGAACTCTACGCGGGACTGGTCTTGCAGGCACTCATCATCGGCCCGTGGATTGTCGCGGTGACCCGTACGCCCCACGGGACTGACGCGCTGCTCGCTCTGTTCTGGCACAACATAGTGGGGCGCTTCACCAAGATTGCCGCTCCCGCGGCTCTCGACTACACCGCCGGGCACCACAACTCGCCGGGAAAGTACCTGCTGGAGCTCCCGATCTACTTGTTGCCCTGGACTGTGCTCGCGGCCGCGGCGCTGCGGCGGGCGTGGGATCGTGTACGCGCGAGCGGCGCTGAAGGAACTCCGTGGCGGTTCACGGTTGGTGCAACGTTGCCGTTCCTGGCGCTGCTGTCCGTCGCAGCAACGGCACGCGATATCTATGCAGCTCCGGTCCTGCTGGGTTTGAGCGTGCTCGTCGGTCTGTGGGCGGGCGAAGCGCAAGGTGCGCCGACCCGATTCGATCAGCTCGCAATGCGCTCGACACGCGTGCTGGTCGCATGTCTCGCGTGTGCGTTCGCCGCGGTGCTCGTCATGCTGGCGGCGGCGGGGTCGGGCGTCATGTATGTGGCGGTCGCCCTCGCCGTGCTTGCCGTTTCTCTCACCGCGCTCCGCTTCGCCGCACAATTGCAGCACAGCGGCGACTTACATCGCAGCTTCCTGGCGACCTACGTCGCCTACGCCGCGGCGCTCTGTCTGAGCGCGCTTGCGGCGTTTCCCGTGGTCGATCGCTGGCAGAATCTTGCCGCGCTGGCGCAGCGCATTCACGGGGATTCCGCGCCCGACGCCCTCGCGCTGCTGGCCCCCGATGAGACCACGATCGCCATGCTCGACCGTGGTTTGCGTACACGGTTCACGATCCTGACGACGGACTCCGACACGGGTCAGCAAGTCGTTTCCAACTGGTTCAACACTCACGGGCTACGTGCGCGCGTCCTTGTTCTGTTACCCGGCCACGCACCTGGCGAGCTCACGCGGCTGCTC
>VBNY01000163.1:361-4677 GCA_005877705.1 Gammaproteobacteria bacterium | reverse complement strand
AGTCAGATCGTTGGTGCCGATCGAGAGAAAGTCGGCTTCGAGTGCGATGCGGTCGGCCATGACTGCCGAGGCCGGTGTCTCGATCATCACCCCCAGGTCAATCGGCCCCTGGCGCGCGACGTCGCGGCGCACGTCATCCAACATGGCACGCACCGCACGTATCTCGGCCGCGTCCGTGATCATCGGCAGCAGAATCCGACACTGCTCCGGCGGGCGAACCGCCAGCACGGCGCGCAGCTGGACCCGCAGCAGCTGCGGATTCCACAGGCTGGTGCGCACGCCTCGCAGTCCGAGCGCCGGGTTGTCTTCCTGCGGCAGCGGCAGCGCCGATATCGAGCGTGCGGATAGTCAGCGGCCTGCCGGCGAGGGCGTCTGCTATCTGCTGGTACTGCCGCGCCTGCTCGGCTTCGTCGGGCGGCGACTGACGATCCAGGAACAGGAACTCGGTTCGCAGCAGGCCGCAGCCCTCCGCTCCGTTGCGAACGGCCGACTGCGCCTCGGCGAGCGACCCGAGGTTTGCAAACACCTCGATGCGCGTGCCGTCTGCGGTCCGGCACTCACGCTGCGCCGCGGCCTGCTGCGCCGCACGGCGCTCGAGGCGTGTCGCCAGCTGGCTCTCGGCGGCCTGGAATCGGGCCTGCCCGGGATCGACTTCGAGGGCTCCTCTGTCGGCATCCAGCACGAGCGGCGCGGCGTTCGCTACGGCGAGAACCGCCGGTCCCATGGCGACGAGCGCCGGTATTTCCATCGCCGACGCCAGAATCGACACGTGTGACGTAGCTCCACCCGCCGCCGTGCAAATGCCGGCGATCCGCGCGGCATCGAGCGCGACCAGCTGCGAGGGCAGCAGCTCCTTGGCTATGAGGATGGCCCGCTCGGGCAACTCCGGAGCCAGCGCCGGCGCTTCACCACGCAGCGCCAGCAGAACCTGTGACTCGAGATCGAGCAGATCATCGACGCGCTCGGCCATGCGGGGATCGCGGAGCGCGCCTAGCGCCTCGACGTTGCCGCGAATGACTTGCCTCCAGGCATGTCCGGCGCTCTTGCCCTTTACTATCCATGCGCGTGCGTGGACAACGAGCTCGGGATCGTCGAGCAGCTCCAGATGCGCCGCGACGATCTCACGCGCCGCTCCGTGACCTGACTCGGCCGCCTGCCCCAGTCGCGCCTTCACAGCGGCACGCGCGCGGTCGAGCTCAATATTCTCATGCGCGACACCCGCACCGGCCTCGGTCACACTCAGCTCCGGCCTACTCAATTGCAGCGCGTATCCGACGGCAAGTCCGCGGCTTGCGATGACGCCTCGTAAAGTCGTGCCGTCCGCCGGGAGTGGCGCGGAATGCGATTCCGCAGCGACTTCGCGCCGCGCGGGTCGCACTCGGGCCTCCCCCGCTCCGTCAACGAGCGCCGCCTCAAATGCGCCGACTGCCTGCGCAGCGTCCGCTCCCGCGGCGCGAATCTCGATCTCATCCCCTTTGCGAATGCCGAGCGCCATCAGTGCGACGGTGCTGCGTCCATTGACTTCCCGACCGCGGCCAACGACCGTGACCTCGGCCGCGAACCTCTTAATAGAGGCCACGAGCAACGCGGCCGGGCGGGCGTGTATGCCGTGCTCGAATGGAACCGGCACGCGGCGTCTGACACTATGTTGAGGGTGAGCCGCCGGCCCGGGGATGCCGCCCGCGCTCGGCGCGAGCGCCGCGACCGGCCCGTCCGCGGCGCCAGCCTCGATAGCGCGAGCCGCGGGTGCAAGCTCCATCAGGAAATCGCCAACGTTGACTTCGCGATTCTGGTTGCGTCCGACCACGGCAAATCCGCTGCCCTCCAGCACGATGACGGGCGTGAGCAGGCTCGTCGCTCGCTGCGCCAGCAGGTCGAGATCGAAGCTGAGCAGCGGCTCGCCCGCGCGAACGTGCCCCCCTTCCTGCACGTGCAGCCCGAAGCCCTCGCCCGCGAGACCCACGGTGTCGATGCCTACGTGGAGGAGAATTTCAGCGCAGTTGGATGCACGTAGTGTTACCGCATGTTTGGACGCGGGAACGGCGATGAGCTGCCCGTCGCACGGCGCGTGCAGCGTGCCAGCCGTGGGATCGATGGCGAGGCCGTCCCCGAGGAGGCGGCCGGCGAATACCTCATCGGGCGCCTCATCGAGCGGCGTGCTCCAGCCTTGCAAGGGCGCGACCAGGATCAACTTCGTCATCCGCGCGTTACTCCAGGAGTTTGACCCAATCGATCGCCCACATCGGGTCGAGCGTGCGCTGAGTGAATCTAAGACACAGATCGTGTCGGCCCGGCGCCTGACGGATCTGGGCCGCGGGCAGGACCGTCACGGCGTCATTCGACACCGCGGACGCCAACGGCAGGACCGCGATCGGCTCGCCTTCGCAACCGTCCATCCGCACTTCCAGCTCTCCGTCGGGCGTGCGCGGCGGGTTCAACTTGATGGCCTCGATATCCCTGCCGATCTGAAAGTTGAACGGCACCTGCCCGACAGCCGCCTGCAGGCTGCGCGCCTGCGACAGATCCGCCGACTCGAAGATCCAGCACGGATTCATGATATCGATGAGGAAAATCGCGCGCTCACCGCGCAGGGGAGCGTCATCCTCCAGCGACAGAACCAGCTTGTCGGTGCAGGTCTTCAAGTCCTGGCTCATGTGCCGGTCGAAAGGCCCCAGCCGGCGCGCAGCGCCGTCGGGCCGCAGTGCCTCGTCGGAGTAACGCATACCGAGTGCCTGATAGCGAGCCAACTCGGCCGGCAGACGCTGCAGGAATCCTCGCCACTGCCTGCGCTCGGGGGCCGACCAACCGATTTCAGCTACCGCCGCCGCGCGGGGGAAAGTCATGTAGGCCACCCGGTCCTCGGTGCGGATGTGCTCGGTCCACACGTTCGCCTGCAAGCCGAGGACGTGCTGGCGCTGACTCGCCAGCGCCTCGGGCAGCGGATCGAAACGATACACGTCCTCGAGCGATACGATGCGCCCGCGCCCCGGCGGCTCCGCCGGACCACCGCCCTGCCGGTTATCGAAGTACAGCGTCGGCCATGGGGATAGCACGGTATCGTGTCCCGCCGATGCCGCGGAAATCGCGCCGTTGGTTCCACGCCATGACATCACAGTCGCGCCGGCGGCAATGCCTCCCTCCAGGATCTCGTCCCAGCCGATGAGCCGACGGCCGTGGGCATTCAGGTACTTTTCGATGCGGCGGGTGAAATAACCCTGCAGCGCCTGGTCGTTGGGCACTCCAAGCTCGCGCATGCGCGCTTGCACACGCGCTGAGGCCACCCACTGGTCCTTGACCGCCTCATCGCCGCCTACGTGGATGTACTCGCCTGGAAAAAGGGCCATCACTTCATCCAGCACGTCCTCGAGAAAAGCAAAGGTGGTCTCCTCGACGTTATAGAGGTTCGTGTAGATGCCCCAGTCGGCTGGCACGGATGGCGGAGGGTGGTCCGTCGAGCCGAGCTGTGGATACGCGACGATCGCTGCGGTGGCATGCCCCGGCATCTCGATTTCAGGGACGATCGTCACATTGCGATCCGCCGCGTGAGCAACGATGCGGCGCACGGCGTCCTGCGAATAGAGACCTCCATAGAGCCGCGCGCGGCCGGTGCTCGGATCGATGTCCGCCGCAGCCGCCGTGCCGGCAGGAACCCGCCACGCGCCGACCGCCGTCAGTCGGGGATACTTCTGGATCTCGAGCCGCCAACCCTGGTCGTCCGTCAGGTGCCAATGCAACACATTCAGCTTGTGCAGCGCCATCCAGTCGATGAGCTCGAGGATGAAATCCGGCGACTGGTAGTGGCGCGCTGAATCGAGCATGAGACCTCGCCAGGCAAAGCGCGGAGCGTCGCTGATCCTCATCGCTGGGACGTTGATGGCCCCGGAATGCCCGCCGTCCGCCGTGCATAGTTCCCACAAGGTGACCGTGCCGTAAAACAGACCGCGGGGCTCGCGGGCCGAAAGGACGATCCGCTGAGGCGTCACGTCGACCTCGTAGCTCTCCGGGTTCGACCCAGACGAATGGGGATCGAGCCGCAGCACGATGGCGTGATCGGGCTCGGAGGAGCTCACGCGCTCCACCACTTCAAGCCGAACACCGCGAGTCCGCTGCAGCAGGCTGGCGAGATAACGCCCGATGCGTGCGGTTTGCGCATCAGAGGGAACCGAGATATGCGTACTGGCGCGGATTACGAAAACTCCGGCGCGCCCGGCCGCGGCCGCCGGGGCCGGGATGACGTCTGCGACGATGGACGTCCCAGGCATCATCTGATTGCTCGGACGCCCGGCAGTCGTGGATCTGCAGCCGCTTGCCAGCAT
>VBNY01000163.1:0-344 GCA_005877705.1 Gammaproteobacteria bacterium | reverse complement strand
TTACTTCCGTGTCTGCAGGCGTTCCACAAGGAACGCCCGCAGCCGCGCGGCATCGCCGACCGAGATCTTGCCGAGCATGCCGAGTCGATGTTCCGGGATGTGCTCCGTCACGCCGGCCCGCGTCCCGAATACGTAGTGATCGAAGATCGCCCGCCACGCGGCGCGCGTGGCGGGCGGCAACGGCCGCAGATTCAGCAGCGCGTGAATCAGGGTATCGAACCCGGAGTCGGTGTTGAGCGCGGCGCCCGCGGTGGCGTGCCACCAGTAGTTGACCAACAGGTTGAACCGCTCGAGCGACTCGACGTGATGCCACCACAGGGGCGGTATGTAGATCGCGTCGCCAG
>VBNY01000162.1 GCA_005877705.1 Gammaproteobacteria bacterium | reverse complement strand
CGCGGACCTCACGCCGATGGGCGCCGAGAAGGCGGCCAATGCGGACGGCACCATTCCCGAGTGGACCGGCGGCATCAAGTCAGCGGCCGAGGCCGGCTTCCCCAGTTACCGCACCGGAGAGCATCATCCCGATCCGTTCGCGAGCGACCAGCCGCTGTTCACGATCACGGCGGCGAACATGAGCCAGCATGCGGCGAAGCTGACCGAGGGGCACAAGCGGCTGCTGCAGACATATCCGGATTACAAGCTGATCGTTTATCCGACGCACCGCAGCGCCGCGCAGCCGCAGCGGATCTACGAGGCGACCAAGCGCATCGCCACGACTGCGAATCTCGTTCCCGGCGGCAACGGCGTGACCGGCGCCGTGCAGGGGATTCCGTTTCCCATCCCGAAGACGGGCGTGGAGGTTTTCTGGAACCACGTACTGCGCTATCGGGCCGTCGCCGCCTCGCGCCTGATCGGCCAGGCGCCCGTGACCGCCGGCGGCGGCTACACGCTGGTGGCGTTCAAGGACGAGTTCCTGTTCCAGTACGCCCTGCCGGACATCACGGAAGCGGCGCTGAACAACATCATCATCTACTTCATCCAGGAGACGACCGAGCCCGCGCGGCTCGCCGGGGAGATTCTGCTGGTCCACGAGACACTCGATCAGGCGAAGGAGAACCGCAAGGCGTGGATCTACAACCCCGGCCAGCGGCGCGTGCGCCGCGCGCCGAACGTCGCCTTCGACAACCCGGGGACGAATGCCGACAACCTGCGCACGTCGGACCAGTTCGACATGTACAACGGCAGCCCGGAGCGCTACGACTGGAAGCTCATCGGCAAGCAGGAGCTGTACGTTCCCTACAACTCCTACCGGCTGCACAGCAACAAAGTGAAGTACGGCGAGATCCTCAAGAAGAACCACATCAACCAGGATCTGGCGCGCTACGAGCTGCATCGGCTATGGGTCGTCGACTCCACCCTGAAGCCAGGCATGAGCCACCTGTACAGCCGGCGCACCCTGTACGTGGATGAGGATTCGTGGCAGATCCTCGCGGTGGACTGCTACGATCGGCGCGGACAGCTGTACCGGGTGCAGGAAGGGCACGTCATCAACTACTACGATGTGCCGACGCTGTGGACGACCCTCGAGCTCGTAATGGACCTGTCGAACGGCCGCTATCTGGCGCTCGGCTTGCAGAACGAGGAGCCGCGGTCCTACGACTTCACGATCAAGCGCACAGCGGCGGATTATCAACCGAGCGAGCTGCAGCGCAGAGGGGTCCGATAGAGTTGCCCAGTCGCCGCGCGTGGGCCCTATGCCTTGGTTTGCCGCTCATTCCCATGGGGGTCGCCCGCTCTGAGGCGGCCGAGCCCGCTGTGTTGCTTTCCGAGCGGGCGCCGCTTGCGTACCGCTCGCTGTTGATTGCCATCGCCTCGGCGGGCGAGCGGTTCGTGGCGGTGGGCGAGCGCGGGCACGTGCTGCTGAGCGACGACAAGGGGCGCACGTGGGTGCAGGCTGACCTCGTGCCTACACAAGCGTTGCTCACCGGGGTGTGCTTCATGGACGCACGGCGCGGTATTGCCGTCGGTCATGACGAGGTCATCCTCGCCACTCAGGACGCGGGGCGCACCTGGCAGCGCACTCACTATGCGCCGCAGGCGCAGCAGCCGCTGCTGGACGTGGCATGCAACCCGGGAGGGCACGCGATTGCAGTCGGTGCCTACAGCGCCTATCTCGTCAGCGAGGACGGTGGGGCAAGCTGGACGGAGCGCAAATTTGAGCCGCGGCCGCTGCCAACGGCGCGCACCGCGGTCGCGCCACCGAGCGCGGCCAAGTCCGGCGCCGCGCGCGCGCCCGAGACAATCGGGGGCGGCTATCACCTGAACCGCATCGTTGCCGCCTCAGCCTCGAGGTTGTACATCGCGGCCGAAGCGGGGCACTTGTATCGCTCCGAGGACGGCGGCGGGAGCTGGGTCGAGCTGCCGTCCCCCTATCAAGGGTCGTTCTTCGGCGTGCTGCCGCTCACCCGCGATGCGCTGCTCGCCTACGGCCTGCGGGGCACACCGCTGCGATGCTGGATGGCGCCGCGACCTTCGGCGACGGTGCAGTGGCCATCGTCGGCCTGTCCGGCGTCGTGTTGGTGAGTCACGACGGCGGCAAGTCGTTCGCGTTGCTGCAGCAGGACGACCGCAAGGGCCTGTCTGCGGCGCTCGCGCCCAACGCTGACACCCTGGTGACGGTCGGCGAAGCCGGGGCCAGGTTGATTCGACTCGACAGGGTAAGGGGCGCGCGATGAGCGCAGCGAGCGGCAGCGGCGGGCGCACCGGGGAGGCGGTCAGCGCGCATCTCGAGCGCATCATCTTCGGCCACCGGGCGCTGCTTGTCGCGCTGTTCGCCCTGGTCACGGCGGTCCTGGGCGCCGTTGCGCTGCGCGGTCTGCGCATCGACTGCTCGTTCAACAAGACACTGCCGACCCGGCACGAGTACATGCGCACCTACCTCGACGACAACGTCGCCGAGTTCCGCGGCGCGAACCGCGTGCTGATAGCGCTGATCGCGCGCGATGGCAACATGTTCAAGCCCGAATTCTTCAGCGCGCTGCGCAAGGCGACCGATGAAGTCATCGTGATGGACGGCATCGACCGCGGGCGTGTGCAGTCGCTGTTCACGCCCAACGTGCGCTACCTCGAAGTGGTCGAGGAGGGTATCGAGGCCGGCAATGTCATTCCGGCGGACTTCACACCCACGCCCGCGGGCATGGCCCGGGTGCGCGAGAATATCTTGAAGGCCGGCATCGTCGGCCGGCTCGTCGCGAATGATTTCTCCGGCGCGCTCGTGAGCGCGATCGTGCTCGAGCAGGACGCCAACGGCCGCCCGGTCGACCCGATCCGGGTGGCTCACGAGCTCGAGCAGAAGGTGCCCCGGGTGCAGGCGGGCAGAGGCAGCGCGGTCGACGTGCACATGATCGGCTTCGCCAAGGTGATGGGCGACATTGCCGACGGGGCGTGGTCGGTCGTGCTGTTCGCGGCGATCACCCTGGCGCTCACGCTGCTGGCGGTGTGGCTGTACTGCCAGTCATTGCGCGTGGCGCTCGTGCCCGTCGGGTGCTCCGTGATCGCGGTGCTCTGGCAGCTCGGCACGCTGGTGCTTCTCGGGTACGGCATCGATCCTCTCGGCCTGCTCGTGCCGTTTCTCATCTTCGCGATCGGCGTCAGCCACGGCGTGCAGAAGATCAGCGCCGTGAGCGATGCCGCCTTCGCGGGGCTCGACAGCATGGAGGCGGCCCGCAGGACCTTCCGTCAGCTGCTGGCGCCGGCGATCATTGCGCTGCTCGCCGACCTGGTCGGGTTCATCACCATCCTGCTCATCCCCGTGCCGGTGATCCGCGAGATGGCGGTCACGGCCAGCATCGGGGTCGCGATCGTGATTCTCACCGATCTGGTTCTGCTGCCGGTCCTCATCTCCTACATCCGGTTCGACGCCGGCTACCGCGCGCGCGTGGAGCGTCGGCAGCGAGCGCTCGCGAGGCTCTGGCGCAGCCTGTCCGGCATCACCGATCGCGGCCCGGCGCTCGTCATCATCATCATCGCCGCAGGCCTCGCGGTGCTCGGCTGGTGGAAGGGCCGGGAGACGCCGATCGGGGATACGCAGGCGGGCGTGCCGGAGCTGCGTGCGCACTCGCGCTACAACCAGGACAGCGACATCATCACGGCGAAGTTCTCCATCGGCGTCGATCTGCTGACGGCGATCGTCGAGTCCAAGGAGCCGGTCTGCGTCAGCTACGATCTGATGAGCGCGGTCGATCGCTTCGCCTGGCACATGCAGAACGTCGCTGGCGTTCAGGACGTGCTCACACTGCCGTTCGTCGCCAAGACCGCGATCGCCGGCTGGAACGAGGGCAGCCTCAAGTGGCGCAGCATCCCGCGCGAGCAGACGCAGCTCACGCAGTCGACGCGCTACATCGAGACGAGCACTGGCCTGCTCAACGCCGAGTGCAACATCGTGCCGGTGATGATGTTTCTCACCGACCATCGGGCCGAGACGATCGCGCGCGTCATCGCCGCGGTGAAGAGCTGGCGAGCGCACAATCCGGTCCCCGGAGCGCAGTTCAAGCTGGCCGCCGGCAACGTGGGCGCGATGGCGGCGACCAACGAGACGGTGAAGGCCAAGGAGTTCTGGATTCTCGCGGGCGTGTTTGCGACGGTGATCGTGATGTGCCTGATCACCTTTGGCTCGGCCCTCGGAACCCTGTTGGTAGTTCTGCCGCTGGCGCTCGTGTCGGTCCTGGTGTACGCGGTGATGGCCCTCGTCGGCATCGGACTGAAGGTGTCGACATTGCCGATGGTGGCGTTGGGGGCGGGCATCGGCGTGGATTACGGTATCTACCTCTTCAGCCGCCTGCAGCAGTTCCTGCGTCAGGGACTGCCGCTCAAGGACGCCTACGAGCGCACGTTGCACGTCACGGGCGCCAGCATCATCTTCACCGGTATCACGCTTGCCATCGGCGTGGCGACCTGGGTGTTCTCGCCGCTCAAATTCCAGGCCGACATTGGCGTCATGCTCACGTTCATGTTCCTCGTGAACATGCTCGCGGCGATCATCCTGCTGCCGGCTCTGGCAGCGTGGCTGATCCGTCCCGCGGCGCGCTAATGTGAGCGCTTGCAGCTGGGAAGGTCCACATGAACGTCGAAGAGTTCCGTCGCATCGGCCATGAGTTGATCGACTGGATCGCGGATTACCGCGAGCAGACTTCTCGCGGTGTGTTCCCCGTCATGGCGCGTGTGCTCCCCGGGGCGGTCAAGCGCGACTTGCCGGCGGCGCCTCCGGATGCGCCGGAGCCTTTCGGAGCAATCCTGGACGACCTGAGGAGTGTGATCCTGCCCGCCTGCACGCATTGGCAGGATCCGCGTTTCTTCGGCTACTTCCCGTCCAACAGCAGCCTCGCGGCCGTGCTCGGCGATTATGTGAGCACCGGGCTGGCGCAGCTCGGCCTCAACTGGCAGGCGAGCCCAGCTCTCACGGAGCTCGAGGAGCTCGCCACCGACTGGCTGCGGCAGATGGTGGGTCTGTCCGGCGCCTGGAGCGGTGTGATCCAGGACACCGCCTCGACGGCCACCTTGGTGGCGCTCATATGCGCACGCGAGCGAGCCACCAGCTATGGCGCTGCGCGCGGCGGCCTGCAGGAGGCCGACCGGCCGCTCGTCATCTACGCCTCGAGCCAGAGCCACAGTTCCGTGGAGAAGGCCGCGCTGCTCGCAGGCTTTGGCAGGACAAACCTGCGGATCGTAGCGGTTGACGAGCGCTACGCGATGCGTGCACAGGCTCTGCTCGAAGCCGTTGAGGCCGATCGAGCGCGCGGGCTCGAGCCGTGCGCGATCATCGCCACGACCGGCTCCACCGCGACCACCGCTCTCGATCCGCTCGCCGACATCGCGCAGGTGGCCCAGGCGCACGGGCTGTGGCTGCACGTCGATGCGGCGATGGCGGGCTCCGCGATGATCCTGCCCGAGTGCCGCCCGATGTGGAACGGCGTCGAGCAAGCGGACTCCGTGGTCCTCAACCCGCACAAGTGGCTCGGAGCCTCGTTCGATTGCTCGGTGTATTTCGTGCGCGATGCACAGCATCTGGTGCGCGTGATGTCGTCCAACCCGAGCTATCTGCGCACCGCCACCGATTCGCAGGTGAAGAACTTGCGCGACTGGGGCATCCCCTTGGGCCGGCGCTTCCGGGCGCTCAAGTTGTGGTTCCTGATTCGCGAGCAGGGTGTCAGGCCCCCGCTCCTCTACAGACCGTGTGTGTGCGGCACGAGCCGCCGGGCCTGAGCGGCGATGCTCTGGATACCCACACGCTGGCGTGGGTGAGGCGTATCAATGAGTCGGGCAGGGCGTATCTCACGCCGGCCATGCTCGATGGCCGCTGGATGGTCAGGGTCTCGTTCGGTGTCGAGACGACGCAGCACGAGCACGTCGTGCAGCTGTGGTCGCTGATGCAGGAAACGGCCAATTAGTCGCTCCAGCGGACCCGCCCACGCATCTGTTTGGCTTGCTGGCGGCGAGTCTTGTGCTCCAGGCGTCGCTCCCGCGAGGCGCGCGTGGGTTTGGTCGGCCGGCGCACCTTCGGCGCGACCAGCGCCCGCTCGATCAGCTCCGTGAGGCGCTGCAGCGCCTCGCGCCGGTTCTGCTCCTGGGTGCGGTGATTTCTGGCGACAATGAGTATCGCTCCGTCAGCCGTGAGCCGCCGCCCCGCCAGCGCGCGCAGACGGATCTTGACCGGCTCCGCGAGCGCCGTGCTGCCCGCCAGATCGAACCGCAACTGCACGGCCGTGGCGACTTTGTTGACGTTCTGCCCGCCTGGACCGGATGAGCGCACGAACGACAGCGACAGGTCGCCGTCGGGGATGGCGATCGCCGGGGAAACCTCGAGCGGCACGCTTGCCACCACGGTCCGTCAGTCGGCCATTTCGTCGCGCTCGATGTCCTGCGGCGCGCTGACCTGCCCGCGGGTGATCGAACGGGCCACCGCGGGCTGCATCATGCGCAGCTCGCGCTGTGCGACCGGAATTTTCACGCCGTGGTCGCGGAAGATTCTCCATATCGCGCGATTGACATCGGAGCGCACATTGTTGACGCCGTTCATCGGGTCGGCGATCCAGAAACGCACCTCCAGACGCATGCCGTAGTCCTCGAAGCCCATGAGACGGGTCACGGGTGGCGGCTCCCGCAGGATGCGCGGATGATGCTGCACCGCTTCGAACAACAGTTTCAGGGCGATCTCCGGGTCATCGTCGTAGCTCACCATGACCGGCAGACGGATGCGTACGCGCTGGTCGGAGTAGCTCCAGTTGATCACCGAGTTGGTGATCAGGTTCTGGTTCGGGACCAGCGTCTCGACGCCGTCGCGGTCGCGCACCACGACGTAACGCCCGCGCAGCTCCTGCACCCAACCGAAGTTCTCCGTGCTGGTGCCGGTGTGTCCGGTGAAGCTGATGACGTCGCCGGGCTTGATGGACTTGTCCATCAGCAGCACGAAGCCGCTCACGAAATTGCTCGCGATGGCCTGCAGGCCGAAGCCCAGGCCGAGACCGATGGCGCCGGTGAGCACGTTGAGCGTCGTCACGTCGACGCCCGCGGCGTTGATGCCGAGC
>VBNY01000080.1 GCA_005877705.1 Gammaproteobacteria bacterium | reverse complement strand
TCGATGATCGGCCCTTCATCCAGATCCTCGGTCACGTAATGAGCGGTGGCGCCGATCAGCTTCACGCCGCGGGCATGCGCTTGATGATAGGGCTTGGCGCCCTTGAAGCCGGGCAGGAAGGAGTGGTGGATGTTGATGCACCGGCCGGACAGCCTGGCGGACAGATCATTGGACAGGATCTGCATGTAGCGGGCCAGCACGACGAGCTCGACGCGGCGCTCAGTGACGAGCCGCCAGATCTGCGCCTCCTGCTGCGGCCTGGTGTGCGCGGTCACCGGCAGATAGTCGAATGCGATGCCGGTCAGATCATGGTGCAGATAGGTCTCGCGCGGGTAGTTGGCGACGACGCCGGCGATGTCCATGGCGAGCTCCCCGATCCGCCAGCGATACAGCAGATCGGCCAGACAGTGATCCTGGCGTGACACGAGCAGCAGCACGCGCTGCCGCTGCGCGAGGCTGCGCAGCGTCCAGCTCATTGCGAAGGTCTGCGCCACGGTCGCGAAGCTCACGCGCACAGCTTCCAGGCGCACGTCGGCGACGAAGTCGAAGCGGATGCGGGCAAAGAACCGGCCCGTCTCGACGTCGTCGAACTGATGCGCCTCCAGGATGTTCGCCCCGTTCTCGAACAGCGAGCGCGCGACGGCCGCGACGATGCCGGGACGGTTGGGGCACGAGAGCGTCAGGGCGTAGTGATCGGACATGGGGCGTCAGGCGAGCGGCGTCAGGCGCTCGATGATGAGTTTCGCGGCCAGACCGAAGTCGGTGGTGCCGGAGGCGTTCGGGAGCGCATCCAGTGCTTCGAGGAGCTGCTCCTGGACGGCGCCGCGCCGCTGGGCTTCCGTGTAGGGGATCTCAGCGTGGAACATCACCATCGAGTATCGGGGGATGAAGCGGTCGGGGAAACGCCGCTCGAGCTCCATGGCGAGCGCTTTGCGGTGCACGAACCCGGGCTCCAGCACCGAGTCGCGCATTTCGGTGTAATTCTCGAGCGCCATCTGTGCGATGGCGGCGGCGTTCGGGCGGCGGGACTCCTCGAATTCCACGAACAACGTCCCCCACGCCTCGTGGTGGTCCAGCAGCCTGTCGAGCACCAGGCAGTCCTCGAAGGCGGCGTTCATGCCCTGACCATGAAAAGGGACGATGGCATGTGCAGCATCTCCGAGGAGCAATACGCGACCGCCTACGTGCCACGGAGCCATGTGCACGGTGCCGAGCTGGCCTTGCGGATGAGTCGCGAACTCCTCGACCAGATCGGGCATGAGCGGCACGGCGTCTGCAAACTCGCGAACGAAAAACTCTTCCACCGCTTCGCTGGTCGCCAGGGCGGCGAAGCTGTCGCGGCCGGTGCGTGCCAGGAACAACGTCGCCGTGAAGCTGCCGTCAGTGTTGGGAAGAGCGATCAGCATGAAGCCGCGGCGCGGCCACACGTGCAGCGCATGAGGCTCCAGCACGTGGCGGCCGCCGGCCCCGGGTATCGTCAGCTCTTTGTAATCATGCTCGAGCCGTTCCTCGCGCACCGTGAGAAGCCGGGCGGCAGCGAGGCTGGCGCGCACCGCGGACCCCGCGCCGTCCGCCGCGATCGTGGGCGCGAGTGAAGTCTCATGCTTGATTCCCGATATCTGGTTACGAAGACGCAGCAGGTTGCGATCCGCAATGACCTCGAGGCACGTCTCGTCAAAGCGCAGCGTGACGGTCTCGAGGCGCGCCGCCTCCTCTATCAACACGCGGTTGAGCGCTGCCCGGCCGACCGAGTAGATGACTTCGTCCTCGCGCTGCCCATACGGCTGCAGCGCGGCGCTGCCGGACAGCTCGTGCACCATGCGGCCGCGCATCGGGATCAACAGCGGCCGGACGCGCTCCATGACCCCGGCGCGCTCCAGAGCCCGGATGCCGCGGGCGGCGAGCGCCAGATTGATCGAGCGGCCGCGCTCGGTATTACCGAGCCGCGGATCCAGCCGCCGATCATAGAGCCTAACGCTGAAGCGGCGGCGCGCGAGCAGCACTGCCAGCAGCGCGCCCGCAAGACCGGCTCCGACGATGCTGACAGGTTGGTTGGTGTCAGGCCGCACGCGCTCAACCCCTTTTGGTCTCAGGCAGTCTCTCGCAGCGCCTCCGCGAGATGCTCGGCAAACCGCAAGACGTCCTCGAAGCGATTGTACAGCGGTACGGGCGCGATACGCATGATGTCAGGGTCGCGCCAGTCGCACACCACTCCGCGCTCGCCCAGCCTGTCGAAAACACGCTGGCCGCGAGCGCCGTCGCCGGTGATGCGGACCGAGAGCTGACAGCCGCGAGCCTCGAGGTCGGGCGGGGTGACGAGGCGGGCATCCGGCCGCAGGCGCTCGATCAGGTACTCGAGAAAGCCTGTCAGCGCCACGGACTTCGCGCGCAGCCGCTCGATGCGCGCCTCCCGGAACATCGCCAGCGAGGCGATCAAGGGGGCGGCGGACAGGATCGGGGGGTTGCTGATCTGCCAGCCCGCCGCGCCGGCTGCGGCCCGGAACTCGGGCGTCATCCGAAAGCGAGTTGCCGCTTCGTGCCCCCACCAGCCCTTGAAGTGTGCGGCTGGCGCCCCCTGCGTGTGGCGCTCGTGTATGAAGCAGCCGCCGATCGCGCCCGGCCCGGCGTTGAGGAACTTGTAGCTGCACCACACGGCGAAGTCCGCTTGCTCATCGTGCAAGGCGAGCGGCATGTTGCCGATGGAGTGCGCCAGGTCGAATCCCACACAACAGCCGGCCTTGTGCGCCGCCCGCGCGATGCGACTCAGATCGAAGGCCTGCCCCGTGCGGAACTGCACGCCCGGCCACAACACCAGGGCGATCTGTGGGCCGTGCCGCTCGAGGCAGGCTTCGATCACCTGTTCCGCAACGGTGTCCTCCCCCGCGGCGGGCGCGAGCTCGAGCAGCGTGCTGGCGGGATCCAGGCCGTGCCACGCGAGCTGCGAGGCGATGGCATGGCGGTCGGAAGAAAACGCACCGGCCTCGATGAGGATCTTCGTGCGGCTGCCGGCCGGCCGGTAGAAGGCCGCCAGCATCAGGTGCAGATTGACCGTCAGGGAATTCATCGCGACCACTTCGTCCATCCGCGCCCCGGTCAAGTACGCGAGTCCCGCGGTGAGATTCTCGTGGTACGGGATCCACGGCCGCCGCGCATGCTCGTGGCCAAATACGCCGAGGCCGGCCCAGTCATCGAGCTCCTCGGACACGAGCTTGCGGGCGGCAAGCGGCATCAGGCCCAGAGAGTGGCCGCACAGATAAACGAGCGGTTCGCCGTGCTCGTCTCGCGGCAGAGCGAAGCGCTGGCGATACGCGCTCAGGGGATCGGTTTCGTCGAGCGCGCGCGCGTAATCGAGTGTCGGCTCGTGGCTCATGAAGGTCCCTACCCCACCTTGAGCCGTGTGTTCAACCGGCGCGCTCCATGACGGCGCCGCAGCGCGTGCACGTGCGCCGCCCGCGACTCGCATAGAACCGCTCGAACACGGGCGGAAACTGCTTCTCGATATCCGTCAGCTCGAAGAACTCCTCGTAGAGGAGATTACCGCAGGTCTCGCAGTACCACCGGAAGCCGTCGAGCTCGCCGGGGCGACGCTGGCGCTCGATGACCAGCCCGACCGTGTTCGCGCGCCGCTGGGGCGAATGGGGCAGGCGCGAGGGTATGAGCAGCACCTCGCCCTCGCGGATCGGTACATCGACCGCCCGCCCGTCCTGCATGGTCTTGAGCAGCATGTCACCTTCGAGCTGGTAGAAGAATTCCTGGCCAGGGTCGACGTGGTAGTCCTGGCGGGCGTTGGGCCCGCCCACGACCATGATGATGAAGTCGCCGTCGCGGAACACCCGTTTGTTGCCCACCGGCGGCTGCAACAGGTGCCGGTGCTCGTCGATCCAGCGCTGGAGATTAAAAGCCTGCACGACTTCCATACTGTATCCTCGCGGCCTCGCGTATTTTACGCGGTTGAGGTGGAAGGAGGCGCTGATGACTGAAGCTATGCGCCCGGCGGTGCGCGCTGCCGCTGTCACGCTGCTGATTCTGGTCACCGGATGCAGTCACCTCCCCACGATCCGTTGGCCGTGGCGGCACAGGCCCACAGCGCCGCCGCAGGAAGTCCATGAGCTGCTCATCACTGGTGCAGACGGAACCAAGGCGGGCTTCCCGCAGTATTGGCGTCGCAATACCCTGGTGGTGGATCTGCGCGGCGCGGGCGGCTCGGGGACTCTCCTGCTGAAGCCGGCCGAGGGCACTTCCTGGCCGGTACGCCTCGCCCTCAGAGTCACCCCTGGCGCCATCGGCATGCTGGAGCTGCGTGGTGATCAACGCCTCGTGCTGCCGATAGCCCCTCAGGGGACCAACCCGCTCGATCTCGATCTCGCGCCTGGGATCTACACGCCCAGGACCGCCCAGATCAGCGTGTCGTGGGGGCCGGATGCGACTGCAGTGCCTTGATGCGTGCGCCCGAAGCGATCAATCTGAATCCGGCGACTGATAGCCGGCGCATGCCACGGCGAGTGGAGGCCGATCAGCGTCCAGATCGAACGCGGTGAGCGCACCGCCCCACACGCAGCCGGAGTCGAGGCCCACGACGCCTTCCCGCTGTACGAAGCCGAGCGCAGACCAGTGCCCGAAGATGATGCGCGCCTCACGGCTGCGGCGGTTTTCCAGCTCGAACCAGGGGCGCAGCGGCGAGTGCCGCGGCGGCGGCTTGCCCTTGATCTTGAGGTCGATCTGCCCGTCGCTCGTGCAGACACGCATACGGGTCATCACGTTGATCACAAACCGAAGCCGCTCCGTGCCCGCCAGGTCATCGCTCCAGCGCCGCGGCTCGTCGCCGTACATGTTGTCGAACAGCGCACGCGGGTCGCTGCGCAGCGCCGACTCGACTTCGCGCGCCAGACTGACGGTCGTCCCAACAGTCCACTGGGGCACCAACCCGGCGTGCACCATGAGATCGCCGCTGCCATCGAAGTGCGCCAGCGGCCGGGTGAGGAGCCACTCGAGCAGCGCATCCCGGTCGGGAGCCGCGAGCACCTCATCCAGGGTATCGGCGCTGCGGCGGCGGCGGCTGCCGAAGGCAACGGCGAGCAGATGCAGGTCGTGGTTTCCCAGCACGACGAGTGCGTTGTCCGCCAGCGCACGCACGAACCTCAGCGACTCGAGCGAATCGGGGCCGCGGTTGACCAGATCGCCGACGAACCACAGCCGGTCGCGGTCCGGCGAGAACTTCAGCTGCGCGACCAGCGCGCGCAGCTCCTGGTAACAACCCTGCACGTCACCGATGGCAAAGCGCGTCACTGCAGGATTCCCGGCATCGCAAGCCGGAACGGGGCGATCGGCGCATCGAAGCGCCGGCCGTCATCGGCGATCATCTGATAGCTGCCGTGCATCGATCCGACGGGAGTCTCCAGCACCGCCCCGCTCGAGTAGCGGAAACCCTGCCCCGGCTTCAGATGCGGCTGCTCGCCCACGACCCCTTCGCCGCGCACTTCCTGCACCTTGCCGTTGGCGTCGGTGATTATCCAGTGGCGCGTCAGCAGCTTTGCGGGCACCCGGCCTTCGTTGCGGATGGTGATCGTGTACGAGAAAACGTAGCGGCGCTCTTTCGGGTCCGATTGCTCGTCGAGATAGCTCGTCTCGACATCCACACGGATCTTGTGTACGACCGCCGCCATTGTCTGGATTCTACAGGCATGCCGGTTCTGGCGGCGGTTCGCTGTCGTCAACCGCGACCGACGCGCACCGCGAGCACGTCGCAAGGCGCCGCGTGCAAGACGGTGTCTTCGGTGAAATTCACGAGAATCGATAGGCCGTGACGCTCGCGGCTGCCAAGTACGATGAGGTCCGCGTGGCGCTCGCGGGCGACGCGGACGATTTCGGACTTAACATTACCCGCCTCGACGCGGCACGCCGCTCCCGCCAGGCCCAGCTCGCCAGCCAGCGCGGCCAGGCGCAGCCGCGCTCGCTCGAGGAGCTCCTCCTCGATCTGCACGGAGGGCAGCAGCGTTTCGCCCATGGGCTCGACCGGCACGAATTCCACCACGTGCAGCAGCTCGACCTCGGCGCCGAGGGCGGCGGCGAGCGCCTGCGCCCGGCGTCCGATCGTCACGCTCTGTTCGGTAAGGTCGACGACAAGCAGGATCCGACGATAAACCGACATACCGCAGTCCTCACATGCCAACGCCGATGCTCAAGCCTAACTCAAGCGGCGGTCAAACCGGCAATTTATCTGGGGCCGCTATCGAGCGTCCGCGCCAGAGCGTTGAAGGCCTGCGGGGCGAACGTCTCGGGCCGACCTTGAGGATCCAGGCCGCAGCCCTCGATCTGCTGCGGGCTGACCAGCCCGCGCAAGGCATTGCGCAGCGTCTTGCGCCGATGAGTGAATGCGGCTGCGACGACCGCGGAGTAATGCGGGCTCACCTCGAACGGCGGCTGCGCTCGAACCGCGAGCCGCGCCACCGCCGACCATACCTGCGGTGGTGGTTGGAATGCTCCGGGGCCAACATCGAACAGTCGTTCGACGGTCATCCACGGAGCGAGCATGACCGTGAGGCGCCCGTAGTCGGCATCACCCGCCTGCGCGGCCAGGCGCGCCACGACTTCCCGCTGCAGCATGATGTGGAGGTCTGCGACCGCGCCGCCGCTCTCGAGCAGGTGAAACAGCAGCGGGGTGGAGATGTTGTAGGGAAGGTTGCCCACGATGCGCAGCCGGCCGCCGCGCTCGCGCGCGAGCTGCGCGAAGTCGAATTGCAGTGCGTCTACCTCGTGCAGCACGAATCGCGGGCAGGCGGCGAGCTGCGTGCGCAGCAGCGCGGCCAGGTCACGATCGATCTCGATCGCATCGAGCGCTCCGCCCGCGGCGCGCAGCAGCTGGTGCGTGAGGGCGCCGCGCCCAGGCCCGATCTCCACCAAATGGTCGCCGGCCTGCGGATTGATCGCGCGCACGATGCGCTCGATCACCGCGCGGTCGTGCAGGAAATGCTGACCGAAACGCTTGCGGCGCGGCGGCCGCAGCGGATGCGCACTGGTCAGACGGGCTCCTTATTTCCCGCCAGCTCGATCGCGAGTCCGACGGCGGCGGCCAGGCTGCTCGCGTCGGCGCGGCCGGTGCCGGCAAGCTCCAGCGCGGTGCCGTGGTCCACGGAGGTGCGCAAGATCGGCAGTCCGAGGGTGATGTTGACGGCGCTGTTGAAGGCCGCGTGCTTGATGACCGGCAGGCCCTGGTCGTGATACATGGCCAGCACCGCGTCGCAATCGGCGAGCACACGCGGTACAAAGGCGGTGTCCGCCGGTAGCGGGCCGCTCGCCCGGATACCGAGTTGCTGCATGCGGGCGATGGCCGGCGCGATCACCCGCACTTCCTCATCGCCGAGGTGGCCGCCCTCGCCGGCGTGGGGATTGAGCCCGCAGACGGCAATGCGCGGATTACGGATGCGCCAGCGTTTCGTGAGGTCGCGCTGGACGATTTCGGCAATCTGGCACAGCGACTCGATGGTGATGGCAGCGCTCACTGCCTTCAGCGGCAGATGCGTCGTCGCGAGCGCCACGCGCAGCGCGCCGCTCGCCAACATCATCACGGCGCGCGCCGCATGAGTGCGCTGCGCCAGATATTCCGTGTGGCCGGTGAAGGAAACACCGGCATCGTTGATTACGCCCTTGTGAACCGGCGCCGTGACGACGGCGTCGAACTCCCCAGCGAGGGCGCCATCGATCGCGCGATCCACGAGCCCAAGCACATAACGCGCGTTGCCCGCGTCCAGGCGGCCCGCGATGCTGGGCACACCGAGCGGGTGATGCTCGACGGCGAGCGTGCCGGGCTCGTGCCGTCCGGCGCTCGCTCCGTAAGCGCGCACTTCAACAGCCAGGCCGACGTGGCGCGCTCGCTCGGCCAGCAGATTGCGATCCGCAAGACATACCAGTTCGCAAAGCAGCTCGCGCCGGGCGATGGCAAGACACAGCTCCGGCCCGACACCGGCTGGCTCACCCGAGGTGAGCGCTATGCGTGGCAGTTTTGCGCTCAGAGCTTGTATTCCACGTAGGCTTCGTCGCGCAGCCGGCGCAGCCACAACTCCGTCTCTTCGTCCGATTTGCTGGCGCGGATCGCCTCGATCGCCTGCCGGCGCTTGAGCTCATCCGTGTTGTCGAAGCGACGGCGGCCGAGGAGCTGCGCGATGTGCCAGCCATACTGCGTGCGGAACGGCTCGCTGATCTCGTTGTCCTTGAGGCCGGTGATCACACGCTCGAACTCCGGGGCGAAGGTGCCGGGCCCGGTCCAGCCCAGGTCGCCGCCCTGGGCGGCCGAGCCGGGGTCCTCGGAGGTGGTGGTGGCCAGGCCCGCAAAGTCCTCTCCCTTGAGGATCCGTTCGCGCAGCTGCGTGAGCTTCTGGCGGACGGTTGCATCGTCGGACAGCTCGTTGGTCTTCATCAGGATGTGGCGGATGTGGACCTGGTCCTCGATGGCCTTGTTGTCGGTGCTGCGGATCTCGTTCAGCTTCACGATGTGATAGCCCGTCGGCGTGCGCAGCGGCTCGCCGACCTCGCCGGGCTTGAGCTTGACGATGATATCCGTCAGGAAGGTTGGCAGCTCGCCGCCCTTGCGCCAGCCGAGGGCGCCGCCCTCGAGGGCCGTCTGGCTATTGGAATAGGCGAGCGCGAGCTTGGCGAAGTCCTCCCCGTTCTTGGCGCGCTGGTAGACGTCCGCGGCGCGCTTGCCGGCCTGGTCCAGCTGCTCAGGCGTAGCCTCCTGGGGCACGGCGACCAGAATATGGGAGACGTTGTACTCGTTGTGCTCGGAGGGGGTCTTCGCCTCCTTCTCCAGGTGCTGATCGATCTCGCGGGGCGTGACACTGATGCGCTGCAGGACGTCCCGCTGGCGAAGCAGGGTGAGCGTGAGCTCCTTGCGCATCTCTTCGCGGTAGCCAGGGTAGTCGATGCCCTGCTGAGCGAGGGCTTGCGGCAACTGCGACAGAGTCATGCCGTTGCGCTGCGCCACGTCCTGCAGCGCGCTGTTCAAGGCCTCGTCGGGCACTTTCAGCCCCGCCCGGTTGGCGCGTTGCATCTGGATCTCCTGCAGCACGAGGCGTTCCAGCACCTGCTGGCGCAGAACGTTCTGCGGGGGAAGCTCCAGCTTCTGGGCGCGCAGGCGCTCGCTGACGACGTCGATCTGCTCGTCCAGCTCGCTGTTGAGCACCACGCCGTCGTTCACGACAGCGGCGACACGGTCAAGGAGCACGCCTTTGGTGGCCAGCTCGCGCGTCTGTGCGTGCGCGGGCCCGTGCCAGGCGAGCGCACCGCAGGTGAGTGCAAGCTGAGCGAGAGCCAGGGTCAAAATCCGCCGCATGGACCTGGATTCCTCGAATGTCAATATCAGTTTGCCGTGGAGGTTCTGAGGCTCGTTTCCGGAGCCGCATAGCCACGGATCGCCTCCGTGAGGAAAGCATCCGACGCCGATCCGACACTGGCAAGTCCCGTGAGTTCCAGCTGCAGGAAGACGCCGGTGTCCTGGCTTCCGGTATGCGTGCTCACGAAGCGCCGGCCGCCGAAACGCGCCCGCCAGCAGCACGCACGGTACTCGAAGCCGACGAAGCGCTCCAGCGCCTTGTCGTCCCGCAGGGAATAGACCCCGCGCACGAAGGCGTCCCAGCTTCGGGAGACCGGCCACGCGCCGGAGACCTCCGCCTGCTCCAGCGAGCCGCGCTCGAAGCGGTAGCCGATGTTCACGACCTGCTCGCCCGCGGGCTTGTACTGCAGGTTCACGTGCGCGCGCTCGCTGCTGGAGGTCTGCGGATCCCACTGCAGCCCGAGATCGGCGCCCCAGTTGCGGAATGCGGTCAGCGCCACCTGGGCCACGAAATCCGAGCGCTTGTCCGTGCGCGCCAGCTCATCCGGCAGCCTCACCCGTGGGTTCTGGAAATAATAGGTCTGGCCGAACGTCACCGCCAGAAACTGTCTGCCGTCGCGCGCATCGAGCAGCCTGCTGGTGAGGCCCACACTTACCTGGTCGGCATCGCCCACGCGGTCGGCGCCGACGTAACGGTTGGTACGGAACAGCTCGACGGGATAAAGATCGGGCAGCGCCGTGTCGAACAGCGGTATGTTGTCTTGATTCCGATACGGGACGTCGAGGTACAGCAGCCGCGGCTCGAGAGTCAGCGTGCGCTGGCCGCGGGCGCCTGCTGCGCGCTCAAAGAGCAGGCCGGTATCGAAGCTCGCAATCGGCAATGTTCGCTGTGGCGAGCGCTCTTGGCCGGTCGTTACGCTATTCGGCTGGTACTTGAGCTCGTACTGCGTAGCACGCCAGGCGAACGACGGATGTATGAAGTAGCCGGGACCATCGAAATTGAGCGACGCCTTGGGGCTCAGATCGATTCGCCACCCTGTCACACAGGGGTTGGCAGCGGAGCACAACGACGCGCTGATCGCGCGGTCGAAATTGACGATCTCCGAGTCGAATCCATAGCGCACGAGCTCGGCCGGTCCCCAGCCGTAATCGGCGCTCGCGGCAAGGCGCGGCACGCGCGCGTACGGTCTGTCGGTTTCCTGCAGAGTGTTGTCGATGGTCTGATACTGCTGCGCCTCGCCGTCCACGCGCCAGTGCTCGTTGCGCAGCGAGAGCGTCGCGCGCCGCTCGACGAACGCCGTGCTAGTGCCCTCCGGGCCTTGTGAGAAGTCTTCGAAATAGCTGCTGTCGCTGACGTTTGCGGCGTCGACGGAGAAGCGGAAATCGCCCGGCAGCTCCGCGACGTTAGTGAGCCGCACGCGGCTGCGGCTGCCGCCGAAGACGGTATCGTTGGGCAGATAGTTCCACTGGAGCTCGCCGCGCTGGCTCGCGGTGAGATAGCGGAGGTCTCCGCCGAGGTCGGTGCCTCGGCGGCTGTACTCGACAGGCTGGAAGGTGAAGTCGGCATTCGGCGCGATGTTCCAGTAGTAGGGAACCGAAAGTTGCAGGCCGCTGCGCGTTGTATTGCCGATGCTGGGGAACAGAAAGCCGCTCTTGCGCTCGATGCCGAGCGGAAATGACACCCACGGCAGATAGATCAGCGGCACGCCTTTGAAATCGATGCGCGCGGCGCGCCCGGAGCCCAGCTTGGTACGCGTGTCGAGCGTGATGCGGTCGGCGCGCAGGCGCCAGGACTGGTCGCTCGCCGGACAGGTCGTGAAGCTGACGCCTTGCAGGCTGATGACACCGTCCGGCGTCAGGCGCATGACGTCGGCGGAGCCGCGCGCGGCGCGCTGGCGCAGCTCGAACTGCGCGGACTTGAAATCCGCTCCCTGGGCTGCCGAATAGCTGCCGCCTTGCCCCGCGACGTGCACGACGGGATCGCTGTAGTCGATGCTGCCCTCGGTGCTGATGGAGCGGTGCTGCGCGTCGTACTCGACGGCATTCGCGCGGATCGCGCGGTCGCCCTGGCGCACGTCGACGTTGCCTTGCAGGCTCATATTGCCGTCGACTCCGACGCTGGCCTTGTCGCTGGCGACGCTGATTTTGCCGCTCTTGTCCGGGACTGCGGCCGCCGGCGCGGGGCCCGGCGGCGCGGCAGGTCCTGGGAGCTGAGAGGGACAGGGTGGATCTGCGGCGCGCGCCGCGGACATGATGCTACCGAGCGACAGGACGGCGATCCAAAATGGGCTCGAACGCGGCATGAGGGGCGGCATTATAATGGCGCGCGGTTGTAACGCGGGCCAAAAAGCCTCCACCCCTGACATGCTTGAGACCGACTCGCGACTCGCGCTGTTACAGGATTGGTTGTCGCGCGACCTGGGGCTGCATCCGCAGCGGATCGAGCCCGCTTCCAGCGATGCCAGCTTCCGGCGCTACTTTCGCGCGTTCTGCGACGGAACCACTTTCGTCGTGATGGACGCGCCTCCCGGGAAAGAGGACGTGCGCCCGTACCTCAAAGTGACGCAGCTGCTGGAGTCGCTGGGTGCCCATGTGCCGCACGTGCACGAAGCGGACATTGCGCGCGGACTGCTGCTGCTCGAGGACCTCGGCGGGACGCACTACCTGTCGCGACTCAACGCCGGAGATGATCCGGAGCGGCTCTACGGAGACGCGCTGCGCGTGTTGGCCGAGATCCAGGTGCGCGGCAGGCAGGCGGCGGTGCAGCTCGCGCCGTACGATCGCGAGCCGCTGGCTCGTGAGCTCGCGCTCATGCCGGAGTGGTTCGTGCGCCGCCATCTGCAGGTCGAGCTTGCAAGCGAGGAAGCGCAGCTGATCGGCGCGGCGTTTGAGTTCCTCATCACGGAAGCGCTGGCGCAACCGGCGGTCTTCGTTCATCGCGACTATCATTCGCGCAATCTGATGGTCGTCGGCGAACGCAACCCGGGCATTCTGGACTTTCAGGACGCGCTGCGCGGGCCGATTGGCTACGATCTCGTCTCGCTGCTCAAGGATTGCTATATCTCCTGGCCGCGCCAGCGCACAGTGCGCTGGGTGAGCGGCTATCGCGCGCTGCTGCGCTCGCAGGGCGGCGAGGCAGGGCGCGATGACACCGAGTTCCTGCGGTGGTTCGATCTCATCGGGGTGCAACGCCACGTCAAAGTCCTCGGAATCTTTGCGCGCTTGTGGTACCGGGACGGCAAGCCCGGTTATCTGCGCGACCTTGCGCTGACGCTCGATTACGTGCGCGACACTTGCGCGCGGTATGCCGAACTCGCGGATCTCGCCCGTTTCTTGGAG
>VBNY01000161.1 GCA_005877705.1 Gammaproteobacteria bacterium | reverse complement strand
CTTCGGCATCCCGTCTGCGTTGAAGTGTGTGATCTTCATCGTAACCACCTGGCGCTGGCGCGTTGCCGACACGGTGGGTGCGGACATCGAGGGAGGCCAGTGCCAGCCACAGGATAGCGCGATCCTTGGCCACCGCGATCGCCCCTTGCGAAATCACGCCCTGGGCGAATTCCCGCCTGGGGAGATACCTGCAGTTTTGTATACTTAGATTTGCTGCCTTCCACACACGAGTCCGAGTTGAGCTCGAACCTGTCGCAATCTGATCCCGCAGACAGTCCGCTACCCGTCCTGCGCCTGAAGCGTGGCGAGGAGCGCCGTCTCGCTGCGGGGCATCTGTGGGTGTTCAGCAATGAGGTCGACACCGACAGCACGCCCCTGACCGCGCTTGCTCCCGGCGCACTGGCACAGCTGCGGTCGCACCGCGACGCTTTTCTTGGTTACGCTTACGTCAATCCGCATGCGCTGATCTGCGCGCGCATCCTCGAAAAGGATGCCGCGCATCCCGTGGGCCGCCCCCTCATCGCGCATCGATTGGAGGCGGCGCTCGCCCTGCGTGAGCGGCTGTATCGGGAGCCGTACTATCGGCTCGTGTTCGGCGAGTCTGATGCGCTGCCCGGGCTGGTGCTGGATCGCTACGGGGACCTGATCGTCGGCCAGATCGGCACCGCCGGCATGGAGGCGCTGAAGCCCGACGTCGAAGCGGCGGTGCGTACGGTGGTAAACCCTGCCGGACTGTTCTGGAAAAACGACTCGGCCGCTCGCGAGCTCGAGCATCTGCCACAGGCGACGGAAGTCGCATTCGGGGAGGTCCCCACGCAGGTCGAGATCGTCGAGTCCGGGCTGCGCTTCAAGGCCTCGCCCGCACACGGGCAGAAGACGGGATGGTTCTATGACCAGGCGGCCAACCGCCAGCGGCTCCTGCGCTATCTGTCGCACGGGGCGCGCGTGCTCGACGTGTGCAGCTACGTCGGAGCATGGGCGATCGTGGCGCTGCATAACGGTGCAGCTCGCGCACGCTGCATCGATTCGTCCGAGTCTGCGCTGGATTTCGCCCGGCGCAACGCCGCCGAAAACGGTGTCCGCTACGATGTGGTTATTCTCGACCCGCCGGCCTTCATCAAGCGCAAGAAGGACATCCCGCAGGGTCAAGCCGCATACCGCAAGCTGAACCAGCTCGCGCTCGGACTCATCGCCGGGGACGGGCTGCTGGTGTCGTGCTCGTGCTCGTATCATCTCGCCCCGGAGGACCTTGTCAGTGCGATTCAAGCGGCCGGGCGCCACACGGGGCGCTTCATACAGATCCTCGAATCGGGCGGCCAGTCGCCCGACCATCCCGTGCATCCGGCAATTCCCGAGACCCGCTATCTGAAGGCCTTCTTCTGCCGCGCGACGTCCGAGGGTGCGACGCGTGCGTCGCGCGGCTAAACTTCACCTCCGATGTTGCGGTATCCCGGCTTCAACCCGATAGCCTTCGAGATCGGCCCGGTCAAGGTGCACTGGTACGGCATCATGTACCTGGTTGGCTTCGCCGGTGCATGGTGGCTCGCGCGGGTGCGCGCGGCGCGGCGGGGTTCGACGTGGAAACCGAACGACGTCGACGACCTCATCTTCTATGCCATGCTCGGGGTCATTCTGGGCGGGCGCATCGGGTACGTGCTGTTCTACGGGCTCGGATTCTGGGCCAAGGACGTGTGGTACCCCATCAAGATCTGGGAGGGCGGCATGTCCTTCCACGGCGGACTGCTCGGCGTGGTCGTCGCCATATCGCTGTTCGCGCTGCGTCGCGCCCGCAACATCGCCGACGTCTGCGACTTCACGGCGCCGCTGCCGGGCTTCGGGCTGTTCTTCGGCCGTATCGGCAATTTCATCAACGGCGAGCTCTGGGGCAAGCCCACGAGCGCGCCTTGGGGATTCAACGTCAAGGGCGAGGTGCGGCATCCTTCGCAGCTCTATGAGGCCTGCCTCGAAGGCCTGCTGCTGTTTACAGTCGTGTGGTGGTTCACGTCGCGCCCGCGGCCGCGCGTCGCGCCCTCCGGGCTGTTCCTGCTCATCTACGGCAGCGCGCGCTTTGTGGTCGAGTTCGTGCGGGTTCCGGATGAGCACATCGGGTACCTTGCGGGCGGCTGGCTCACGATGGGGCAGGTGCTCTCGCTTCCCATGATCATCGCCGGCGCGGGGTTACTCTCTTACGCCTACCGCGTACGCGCGCCCTCAGGCAACGTCGCCACCGCGCAATGAAGCAGTACCTGGAGCTCATGCGCCGGATCCGCGATACCGGCGCGCGTAAAGGCGACCGCACCGGGACGGGGACGCTGTCGCTGTTCGCACAGCAGCTGCGCTTCGATCTCGCGCACGGCCTGCCCCTCGTCACGACGAAGAAGCTGCATCTGCGCTCGGTGATCTACGAGCTGCTGTGGTTTCTGCGGGGCGAGACCAACGTTGCCTGGCTGCGCGAGCACCGAGTCACTATCTGGGACGAATGGGCGGACCAGCACGGCGAGCTCGGGCCGGTGTACGGCAAGCAGTGGCGCGCCTGGGCTGCGGCGGACGGCCGCGCCATCGACCAGATTGCCGGCGCCGTCGAGCAGCTGCGGCGCAATCCGGATTCGCGCCGCATCATCGTGAGCGCGTGGAATGTCGGCGAGCTCGAGCGCATGGCGCTCATGCCGTGCCACGCGTTCTTTCAGCTGTACGTCGCCGCCGGGCGGCTGTCGTGTCAGGTCTATCAGCGCAGCGCCGATGTATTCCTCGGCCTGCCCTTCAACGTCGCGAGCTACGCGCTGCTCACGCACCTGTTCGCGCAACAGTGCGACCTGCAGCCGGGCGAGCTGATCTGGACGGGCGGCGACTGCCACCTGTACCTGAATCATCTCGAGCAGGCGGAGCTGCAGCTCGCGCGCGCGCCGTACCCGCCGCCGCGGCTGGTGATCGGCCGGCGCCCGCCCAGCATCTGCGACTACGCATACGAGGACTTTGAGTTCGTGGGTTACCAGCATCACCCGGCGATTCCAGCGCCGGTGGCGGTGTAGATCGTGCCGCGTATCTATGTGTCCGAACAGCAGCCGCCGATCGAAGTGCGCGCCTCGCAAGTGCACGGCCTGGGCGTGTTCGCCTTGCGGCGCATCAAGCAGGGCACGCGCATCATCGAGTACCTGGGCGCGCGGATTTCCCATGGCGACGCCGATCGGCGCTACGCGGGCAAGGACGCCAACGACAACCACACTTTCCTGTTCATCGTCGACGCGAAGACGGTGATCGATGCGGGCGTCGGCGGCAACGAGGCGCGCTTTGTCAACCACTCGTGCGATCCCAACTGCGAATCGGTGATCGAGAACCGCTGCGTCTATATCGATGCGCTGCGTGCGATCGAGCCGGGCGAGGAGCTGACCTACGACTACCAGATTCAGCGCGAGGACGACGATCCGCCGAACGTGGATGAGATCTTCGCGTGCCGCTGCGGGTGCGTGCGGTGCCGCGGCACGATGCTCGGGCCGTCAAGGCCGCCGGCGCCCAAGTCCCGCGGCAACCCCGCCGAGCGCACGCGGCCCGCGCCGGTCCCGAAGTCGGCGGTGACGCAGCAGTCCGCGGCACCCGAGACCACGTTCGCGCGCGACGCTTCCTCCGAACAGTCCGTGCGGCGCCGCTGATGCGCGCAACTCAAGCCGTGAACGGTGCTCGTCGCTGGAGCTTGTCGGCGGTTGTCGGTGCGACCGGCATCGTGTACGGCGACATCGGCACGAGCCCGTTGTATGCGATGGAGGAATCACTGAACGCGGCGGGTGCGTTCGACACCGAAGCCGTGCTGGGCGTGCTGTCGCTCATCTTCTGGAGTCTCGCGATTTCCGTCACGCTGAAGTACGTATCGGTCATCATGCGCGCGGACAACGATGGTGAGGGCGGGATCCTGGCGCTGTTCGCGCTCGCCAAGCGGGGGCTCATCGCGGGCAGCGCCTGGTCGCGGGTGGTGATCGTGTTGGCGCTTGCCGGCACGGCGTTCTTCTTCTGCGACGCGCTGATCACGCCGGCAATTTCCGTGTTGAGCGCCGTCGAGGGGCTGGAGCTGCTCGATCCCGGCTTCGAGCGCGCCGTGATCCCGGTCACCCTGGGAGTCATTGCCGCGCTGTTCGCCTACCAGCGCCGCGGTACCGCGCGCGTCGCCAGTCTCTTCGGGCCGGTCATGGTCGTGTGGTTCGTGGCGCTCGCCGCGACGGGCGCGATTGCGATCGGGCGCAATCCGCACGTGCTGGTCGCTGTCGATCCTCTGCATGGCATCGCGCTGCTGTCGCACCGGCCGGATGTCGCCCTTGCGATCATCGGCGCGGTGTTTCTGGCGGTCACGGGCGGCGAGGCCCTGTACGCCGACATGGGGCATTTTGGCAAGCAGCCCGTGCGCATCGCGTGGTTCGCTCTCGTGTGGCCTGCGTTGATCATCAACTATTATGGCCAGGGCGCGCTGCTGCTCGAGGCGGGTAAGCCGATCTCTCATCCACTGTACCTGCTCGTTCCGCCATCGCTGCTGCCGTGGGGGGTAATCCTGGCCACCGCCGCGACGGTGATCGCCTCGCAAGCGACCATCTCCGGCGCGTTCTCCATGGCGCGCCAGGCAGTGCAGCTCGATCTGTTGCCCCGCATACGCGTGCTGCAGACCTCCGCCCTCGAGCAGGGGCAGATCTACGTTCCGATCGTGAACTGGATGGTGTTTGTGGCCGTCGTCGCATTCGTCACCGGTTTCGGCTCATCGAGCGCTCTGTCGGGCGCTTACGGCGCTGCCGTTGTCGGTACAATGCTGGTGACTACGGTTCTCGGGGCGTTCGTGGCCGCTACCCAGTGGAACTGGATGAAGGGCGCGGTCGCGAGCCTGTTTGGCCTGATGCTGTTGATGGACACGGTGTTCGTCGCCGGCAATCTCACCAAGGTCCCCACGGGCGGTTGGATCCCGCTGACGCTCGGCGCCCTGTTGTTCATGGT
>VBNY01000160.1 GCA_005877705.1 Gammaproteobacteria bacterium | reverse complement strand
CGTGCTTCCAGCCACAGGCGTATGCCGTGGAAGAATGGACTCGGCGTGACGACCGAGATCCTGATCGAGCCTGCGGATGCAACGCTCGGAAATTTCGACTGGCGCCTCAGCATGGCCCGTATCGAAGCAGACGGACCCTTCTCGAGCTTTCCGAATATCGATCGGCTGCTGGTCGTGCTCGAAGGGTGCGTCCAATTGGAAATCGAAGGGCGTCCAGCCATTGCGCTCACACCTGACGATGCACCGGTCAGATTTCCCGGCGAGCTCGCCGTCTCAGCAACGCTCATCACCGCGGCGGGCGCGCTCCCGCGACCAGCAATCGATCTGAATCTGATGGTACGCCGGGGTCGTTATGAGGCTGAGCTGCGGCGCCTCGTCGTCGAGCGAGTAGGTGAATACCTGCCATCGGCAGAGCTCACTGCGCTTCTCTGCAGAACCGCGGGCCTGCGCATCTCAGATGAACGCGACTCGCACAGCCTCCAATGCGACGATGTGTTGCTGGTAAGAGGCGAATCGCCGCGTCCGCTTCAGTTGTCTCACACCAGTTCGGCGGTCCTGTACGCCGTGGAGTTGGAGGGCGTGTCGTGATCAGGGCAACCGCCGCGCTCGGCGGTCTTTGCTGGCTCAACCTGGCACGACTTCGAAGGTGGCCTCGATCAACGAGACCGAGCTGCCACCTGCCAGGACCCTGAACTTCCCGGGCTCGACGATCGGCCGCAGCTCGAGTCCATAAAACGCCAGATCGTCCGAGCCGAGATCGAAGGCCACCGTGCGCCGCTCTCCCGGTCGCAAACGGATGCGCTGGAAGCGCCGCAATTGTTTCACCGGTGGTGTCACGCTGGCAGCGTTCTCATGCACATAAAGCTGCACGACCTCATCGCTCGCCCTAGCGCCGGTATTCGTGACGTCAACCTGCACTTGCAAACGTCCGCCCTGTGGGATCTGCTGGGCATTCAGGCGCAAGTCTGCATAGTGAAACGTGGTGTAGCTGAGGCCGTGTCCGAACGGATAAAGCGGTGTTGGAGGCAGATCGAGATAGCGGGAGGTATTCTTGTCGGGCTTCTGGCGGTCCTGGTTGTCATCCGGCTGCGGCGGCCTGCCGGTATTCTTGTGATTGTAGTAGATCGGGACTTGACCGACAGTGCGTGGGAAGGTGACGGGCAATCGTCCGGCCGGACTCTCCGTTCCGAAAATAACATCGGCGAGAGCGTGGCCCGCCTCGACTCCGGGAAACCACGCCAGCAGTATGGAGGGAGCCTTCTCCGCGAGCCAGGTGATCGACAGCGGTCGGCCTGTAAACAGAATGACCGCCAGCGGCTTGCCGCCAGCCAGCAACGTCCTGGCCAAGGCTTCTTGCATCCCTGGAATATCCAGCGAGCTGCGGCTCCGGGCTTCGCCGCTCATATCGGACTGCTCGCCAATACACAACAGCACGGCATCGGCTTCGCGCGCTACGGCCTGTGCCTCGTCAAATCCTGACGAGTCCGCCCCGCTGACCGATGTTCCCTTGGCATACAAGACGCGCGTACCGGCAGCGACTGCGGCACGTACTCCAGCCAGCGGGGTCACGACGTCTTCCGCCCGCCCGGCGCCATTCCAGCTGCCGAGCATCGAGCGCTGGTCGTCGGCGAGCGGACCGATTACTGCGATCGTGCGCAGCTGCTTCGACAGGGGCAGCACGTTGCCGTCGTTTTTCAAAAGCACCAGCGACTTCCGTGCCATGTCGCGAGCCGCCTTGCGGTGCTGCGGTGTGAGCGTACGGGTTTGCTCGCGGGTGGGATCGCAATAGCGGTACGGGTCATTGAAAAGACCGACTCGGTACTTGGCGCGCAACACACGCCGCACGGCATCGTCAATGTCGGTCTGCGACACCTGCCCGGCGCGCAGTGCCGCGGGCAGATCGTGCAGGTAAATGCCGCTTACCATGTCAATGTCGATGCCCGCACGCAGCGCAAGCACACCAGCGGCTTGCGGGTCTGCCGCCACGCCGTGGGCAATCAGCTCGCGCACGCCCGTGTGGTCACTGATCACGATGCCGTCAAAACCAAACTCCCTCCGTAGTACGCCCCTCACCAGTTCCCGGTTCGCGTGCATCGGAACGCCGGCGATCTCATCGAAGGCCGCCATGACTGCCTGCACGCCGGCCTTCACTGCTGCATGAAACGGCGGCAGGTAGATCTCCCGCAGCGTGCGCTCCGAGACTTCCGCGGTGTTGTAGTCACGTCCGCCCTCGGCCGCACCATATGCGACAAAGTGTTTGGCGGTTGCCAACAGCGTATCGTCGGCGCCGAGGTCACTCCCCTGGAAGCCGCGTACGCGCGCAGCAGCAAGTAACGAACCTAGATAGGGATCCTCCCCAGAGCCTTCCACGATCCGACCCCAGCGAGGATCGCGAGCGATATCCACCATCGGAGCAAAAGTCCAATGCACCCCGTGCGCGGTCGCCTCCACAGCCGCTACGCGCGCGGAGCTCTCGACTGCGGCCACATCAAAGCTTGCGGCTTCCGCGAGCGGCACGGGAAAGATCGTGCGAAATCCGTGGATGACATCGTCCGCAA
This sequence comes from Gammaproteobacteria bacterium, assembly GCA_005877705.1. GTDB lineage: Bacteria > Pseudomonadota > Gammaproteobacteria > Steroidobacterales > Steroidobacteraceae > 13-2-20CM-66-19. The sequence continues at coordinate 1,273 of VBNY01000160.1, read as the reverse complement.
ACAGCAGTGGAATGCCGAGACGCGACTCCTCGACAGCGATCCGTTGCAAGCGTTTCGTCGCGGCGGCGCCACGGATGCCTAGGAAAGAGCCGATACGGCCGGCGCGTATCTGCTCTTCGCGGTCCTCCGGGGGACCGGCATCTGTGACGCTTGGCAGTCCTCGTGGCTGGTTGAGCTGGCCCAGCTTCTCTTCGAGCGTCATGCGCGCCAGCAGCGCTTCCACGACTTCAGTCTCACTCCGCTGAACGCCACGCGTCCCTGAAGAACCGCGCGCGACGGCCCGCGCTCCGACGGTAAGCCAACTTGCTACCGCTGCCGTGGTCGCCCAGGCCGCACGATAGAGGAAAGCTCGCCGGGTATGGCCGAACTCATCGTTGCAAGGCGGTGTCATGGCCAACGGTGGCAGGCAAATTACTTCGCGTACTGAGCTTCGCCGTTTCCGAAGGACCAGTTCTCCTTGCGGACCTCGACAAGACTGATAAACACGTCCTCGCGACGCAGCTTCACACGCTGCTGCAGTCCATCGGCAACGGCCTTGTAGAACGCTTTCTTCTGCTCGACCGTTCGACCGTCGTTGAGTGTGATCTGAATGAGGATGCAATCGGCCGTGCGAGTGATGCCCAGGTAGCCGGGGTCGATGATGAGATTCTCGGCTGGGTGCTCATTGATGATCTGGAAGCGATCATCGTCGGGCACATTCAAGATCGTGCGCATCGCATCGTAGACGACTTCGCCCACGGCGCGGCGATAGTCGGATGGCTTCCCTCGGGCCAGGTCGATTCGAACTAGCGGCATAGGATGAACCTTTGCTGAGCGGAAACGTAAAGGTAACGCGCCCCGTCAGGCCGCGCCATAGATGATGTCCGACCGGGGCTACAGCAACGTGCGCGTGAGGCGTACCTTGCCACTGGCGTCGCGGTTGACGACGATATCGTAGCGTTGGCCACGAAATGCGATCTTCTTCAGCGTGAGCGACTTCCACGCATCCGGTAACACCGGCCGGTAGGCTGCGCTCAACCCCTTGTCGTCGATGCGCAGGCCGGTAAGACCATAGACGAAGCTCTGCACGAAACCGGCCGAGGTCGACAGTATGTAACCGGCGTTGTTGGCGGCGGTCTCGCTGCGGACATTGAACGGGGATTTCAGGAAACCGACCAGGTTGCGGGCGATCCACTCGCCGGCGACGTTGCCGTCGCCGAGCTCGGCGGCGTGCACCGCGAGCATGACCATCATCATTTCGTTCGGATCATCCCCATGGACTTTGAGTTCGTTG
>VBNY01000159.1 GCA_005877705.1 Gammaproteobacteria bacterium | reverse complement strand
TGACGATGCTCCCACCAGCCACCCACACTGCCTCTGCCAAGCGCAGAACTGCCTAGCAATCGAGGCTCTGGAATTGGGCGGGTTCGAATCCTAGTCCCCCAGCCAAAACGCAGAGCCCCGCTCCTGGCGGGGCTCTGCATCTGGGCAGTCGAGTTTCGATCCCAGTGCGGCTACTTGTCCACGATGATGATGGGGTCGAGCCGCAGGTTCTCGACGGTGACGTAGTACTTGAACTGGGCTCCCCGCACACCCTCGCTCAGCGTGCCGAGAAACTCCCGCGTCGGTCCCTCCACGCCGTTGGGCGGCTCCCGCTCGCTGAACGGCCAGCGCTTGAGCTCTCGCACATCGGTCGGCTTCTGCGCTTCCACCGCCAGCTGAAAGAACTCGAGAGTAAATGCCACATTCTTGCTTACCCACAGGATCTTGGTCCCCGCAGGCCCCCGTGCGTTACCGCCGTTGGCGCCGACGATCAACGTGTTGTTGCGAACATCGATATCGATTTGAATGGTTGCCATGGTCCGATCCTCCCCGTTGAAGAGCTGCCTCGCCTCGCGCCGCGCCTCAGGGCCCGTGAGCTGCGAGCAGGTGTTGGAAACCCTCGTTGTCACGCAGACCTGCAAAGTCCGGCGCGGCGCGCACCAGCTGCGCGGGATAGCCAAGCGCGATGGCGCGTCGCAAGGCGACGAGCGCCGCGGCGGTGTCCCCGCCTTCGAGCGCGATCAGCGCGGCGTAGTAGTGGACGAAGACATCGTCCGATCCGAGCTCCAGCGCACGGGCCATGCACCGTCTGGCGCGTGACGGCTCGCCAACCCGCGCGTTATAGAACGCGAGTTGAATCCACGTGACGGCGTCCTTCGGATTGACGCCGAGACGGCGCTCCGCGAGCCCGATCGCACGCTGGTACTCGTGCTCGGCCTGCGGGCGAGTCGCCGTGACCTGATACAGAGCGTCTGCCAGGTTGCCCCACACGCGGTGATCTTCGGAAGCCAGCTCGGCCGCCTTGCGAAACATCCGCGCGGCATCGGTAAAGCGGCCGAGGAAGTAGTACACAGTGCCCGAATTCGAATAGCCACTGCGAGTCGGTTCCAGCTCGAGAGACTTGTCGAACGCGCGCCCCGCGCCTTCGAAGTCGCCGCTCATTTCCAGCGCGGCTCCCAGATTGTTGAATGCGGGGGCGCTGACAGCCACGAGCTGCGTCACACGCTGGTACTGCTGAGCGGCCAGCGTCGCTCGGCCGTGGTGGAACAGGAAGTTGCCGAACGCCGTGTGGGCGGCCCAGTAGCCGGGATCGACATCGATGGCGCGGCGGTACGTGCCTTCGGCTTCGGCGGTGCGCTGCAGCTCCTCGTAGGCGCCCGCGAGCCCGATATAGGCGTCCACGTCGCTGGGGTCTTCGCGGACGGCGGCGTGAAAGATCGCCGACGCCTGGTCGTTACGCCCGGTGACGGCGTAGAGATGCGCCAGCCCGAGCTTCACCTCCCGCAACGAGGCGTCGAGAGCCAGTGCCTGGTGGCAGGCGGCTTCCGCACGGGCGGCGAGGGCGGAGTCCTGGCTGCGCTCATAACCGATGGAGTCGCACTCGCACAGGCCGGCGTGCGCGAGCGCGAACCGCGGGTCGACGGCGAGCGCCTCGCGGAACAGACCTTCGGCCTCACCGAGCTGCGCGGCCGTGGTCGGCTGACGAAGCTTCGCCAACCCCGCCAGGTAGAAATCGAACGCCGCCAAATGCTCGGTCGGCGCCTGAGCGATTCGCCCCGCAAGGTCACTCGAGAGCACCACCTGCAGCGTGCCGATGATCGAGCGCGCCAGATCGTCTTCTATGGCCAGAAGATCCTGCCAGCTGCGATCGTAATTCTGCGACCACACCTGGTATCCGGAGCTGGCGTCGATGAGCTGGGCGGTCACCCGCAGGTGATCGCCTTCGCGCCGCACGCTGCCCTCCAGGACGTGGCGCACTCCAAGTGTCTGCGCGATGGTGCGCACGTCCTCACGTCGGCCTTTGAACGCGAACGCCGACGTCCTGGCGGCAACCCGCAGCCCCGGGATCCGCGACAGACGGCCGGACAGTTCCTGCGCCAGTCCATCGCCGAGATACTCGTTGCCGCCGCTCGGACTGATATCGAGCAGCGGCAGAACGGCAATCGACTTCGGAGGCTGAACGACGACGACCGACGCAGCCGTCGTTGCCGACGTCGAAGCTCGGCGCGTGTGGATGTACTGTGCCAGGCCCCAGACCGCAACCACGAGCAGCGCGGTCGCCATTGCTGCGATGAGCCAAGGGCGGCTAACCCCATGCCCCGTGAGTGTGGGGAGTGCAGCGCCGCGCGCTGACTCCGCAGGTGGTCCGGTCTGCGTGGTCGCTGAAGACCCCGGGATCGTTGCCGCGCTCAAGGAGCTGACAGGGGCGACCATGCGGTAGCCGCGGCCGCGCACTCCAGCGATGTAGCGGGGCGCGTGCGAGTCATCCCCGAGCGCATCGCGCACGAGCTTTATGCGTTGACTCACCGTCTCGGGCGTCACGACCAGCCCCGGCCACACTCGCTCCATCAGCTGATCGAACGATTGCAGGTTCGGTGCCGCCCGCGCGAGCACCAGCAGCAGGTCAAACGAGAGCTGGGAGAGCGGAATCTCGACTTCTGCGCGCGTCACGCGCTGGCGGCCGACGTCGATCACAAGATCACCGACCCGGTAGCCGCTCGGCTCCGGGGCAATCACAGGTGATGTGCTGCCCTCCATGCCCGGCGCAACTCCCCCCGGGTATGGTGCGATGCGCGGGTTTTCTGCGGATCTTACGCCGCTGTAGGCGCGTCTGCTTCATTGGCGTGGCAGCAGCAAAACCCCACCCAGCCGCAACCGCGACCGGGTGGGTGCCTTGGCCCTGCTTTGGTGCGCTAACGCTTCACCAGTGAGGCCACTTTCGTTCCATTGGTCTTGCTGCTGTGCACGGCGCTGAGCATCGGGCTGTTCACCTTCGCGACCGCATCCGCGATCGCACTCTGGTAGCACTTCTTCCATTCGAAGTAGCGCCCCAATACCTGACTGCCGTCGGGATAGCAGACCGAGTGGGCTGCATGCTCGATGCGACGGTACAGAGCTGTGGCGCCTTCGAGGGTGGACAGATTCAGGTCGGCGAAGCTGACCTTTTCGCTGCGCGGTTCACCGAACTCGTACCCCGCAAATGCATGACCCGCGCCGACGGTGCAGGAGAAGGCGGCGAGGGCTGCGAGCCAGGTGGATGACCGATGAGTGTGGTTCAAGGTGTTCATTGCGGTTCTCCGGTGGTTTAAGGACCGCAAGCACGGTATGCAGGAGGCGTCCACGCCGCATGAAGATTGGCTGAAGCCTCATGAAGCCTGGGTGATGTTTGTCAAAAGCTCGCGCGGCCAGTCGCCGTGGCATCACGCCGGCGGCCCTGCCAGGCGCGCGGGGGTTGAGGCGCGGCAGCTGCCTAGCGCAGCGTCTGCACGCCGCTGTCAGTTCCGATCAGCAGCACGTCCGCGGGCCGGACGGCGAACAGCCCGACGGTTACCACACCGGCCATCTGGTTCAACTCGCGCTCGAGCGCGGGCGGATCGTGGATGGCGAGCCCGTGGACGTCGAGGATGTGGTTGCCGTTGTCGGTGACGAATCCCTCACGCCACACGGGACGACCGCCATACGTGGCGAGACGACGCGCCACGAGCGTGCGCGCCATGGGGATGATCTCGATGGGCAGCGGGAATTTACCCAGCGTGGCGACCAGCTTCGTGGCATCCGCAATGCAGACGAAGCGCGCCGCAGCGGCCGCGATGACCTTCTCGCGAGTGAGGGCGCCGCCGCCGCCCTTGAGCAGGTGGCGGGCGCGGGTCGCCTCATCGGCGCCGTCGATGTAGAGCCCGAGATCGCCGACGTCATTGAGGTCCACTACCTCGATACCCGCGGCGATGAGCCGCGCGGTGGTCGCATCGGAGCTCGAGACCGCGCCACGCACCGGCGGCCGACCCGAGGCGCTGGCGGCCGTAAGCGCCTCGATGAAGCAGTTCACCGT
>VBNY01000158.1 GCA_005877705.1 Gammaproteobacteria bacterium | reverse complement strand
CGGACGGCCGGTCTCCAGGTGTTGGATGAGCCCGGGGAGCGCGCTCACGGCCTGCCGCAGCACCTCGAGGATTGCCTGCGTTCGGGTGAGCGTATTGTCGAGCACGCGGTTCAGAAGGTTCTCGACGGACCAGGCAAACTCGCTGAGGTCACGCGCCCCGACCATGCGTCCGCTGCCCTTGAGCGTGTGGAAGGAGCGGCGCACGGTGATGAGCGACTCGCGCTCCAGCGGGTTGTGATCCCAGACGGGGAAGCAACGTTGGATCTTGGCGAGCTCCTCGTGCGCTTCCTCGGTAAACAACTTCACCAGCTCGGGGTCCGCGTGTTCCGCCAGCGCAGCGACTTTGGCGGAGCGTGACCCCGCGAGCGTCGGCGCCGCGCCTTCAACAGCCGTCGCGGTCGGATCAAACATGTCGGCCGCGTCGGCGAGCGCCGACGGAAGCTGCAACGTGCGCTGGAAGGCGGCGGGCTCGAGCGGCGCCACGGTGGGCACGGCCGGGCTGGGTTGCAGCTCGAGCGACTGCACACACGCCTGCGCGTTATCGAGCATGTACCAGGGATCGCTGCGGCCGGCCTGCAGCGTCTCCATGTAGTACTCCACGCTCACGATGGAGTCGGCCAACCGATCCATGAAGCCCGGCGGCTGCCCGTGGCCACCGGGCTGCATGACTCGCTTCAACTGCGTGGTGATGGCTTCGATGACTTCCACGGCTCGTGCCTTGCCGAGCATCAGCAGGCCCGCCTTCAGGCCGCGCATCAATTCCTGCCAGCTGTCGAGCCCCGAGGCATCGAGCGTGCCGCCGGCGTTCTGCGTCACGGCCTCCTTGACGCGCGCGAGATTGAGAATGCACTCGCGCAGTACGGCCGCCTGCACCTGCTGGAACTCGCTGTCACCGCTCTGCTCCGGCAGCTCCCCGCCCCGGGGCAGGATCAGGCCGACCAGGCGATCGTCCAGCTGGTCCTCGACGCCGATCAGCGCGGCGGCGATCTCGACCAGCAGCGCCTCGCTCGCCTTGAGGGTGCCGGCGACGATCTTCTGCAGGCGCTCGGTCTGCGCCTGCACGCTCGTGCGCAGGTCGCCCAGACCCAACACCCCGAGGGTGTCGCCGATCTTGCGCAGCAACTCGACCTGGGGGCTGAGCTCCTGCGGTTGGGCGGCGCCGCGGCGCACGAAGATATCGAGGACGTCCTTCACCTTGGAGAGGTCCTCGCGGATGGCCGCGGCGACCGTCTGCATGAGCTTCACGCTCGGCGCCGACAGGTTCTCCCGCTCCTGCTCGATGCTCTCATCGACGGGCAGCAGCTCCGAGAGCCGGAACGAGGCGCGCACCGCCGTCACGCGCGGTCCCGAGGACTCTGCGCGGCCGACGTAATAGAGCAGGTTGTTCAGCAGCTCGACGGCGGGCGCCTGCGAATACCGGGCCTCGCCCTGCTCGAAGAGGCGGCGGATTTCGCGGTCGCCCAGGCCGAGCAGCCGCTTCACCGACACGCCGCCCTCGAGACCGTTCTCCTTGAGCGCTTCGATGACCGCGCCGATCACCCACCACAGCTGGAACAGCGGCTGGCGGGTGGCGATCTGTTCCAGCTTCTGGGCGACGGCGGCCAGGATGTCGAGGTTCTGCTGGATGCGCTCGCCGCGGATCCAGCCAATGAGGCCGACCTGGTAACGCGAGCGCAGCCGCCGTGCCCATTGCTCCACCGTGAGCGGCCGCTCGCCGGGCGCCGCGGCGAGCGGCTGCGCCTGCTTGTCGGACTTGAGATTGAGCAGCAGCAGCGTGCCTTCGGACAGCAGCGCGCTGCCGCGCACGGCCCGCAGGTCGTTCAGCAGCGGCAGCAGCACCAGTGCCAGGTCGCGCCCGCCGGCCAGCACCCGCTCGAGATAGCTCGGCAGCTGCACCATCGCCCGCATGAGCGCATCGAGGCTCTCGGCCTGGCTCTTGCGCTCGGTCGCCGTGGCGAGCAGGTAGCTCGCGACCTGCTCCATCTCCTCGGCGAGCAGCGCCGCCCCGTAGATCTCCAGCAGGCGCAGCACGCCCTGCACCTGGTGCAGCTCCTGGGCGCAGCGCTCGAGCAGCGACACGTTGTCCGGCTGCTCGACGTAGTTCTCGAGCGCGGTGCGCGCCTCCGCGAGCGTCGTGTTCAGCTCACGACCGACAATATCGAGCGTCTGGGAAGCGACTTCCGGCATGCAGGACTCTTAACAACGAATGGATCACGAGCCGCCGAGTGCGGAGATGTGCCGCACCGTTGCCGTGGACGCCTTGGTTTCCTCGAGCCGCTTGAAGGCTCCGGTCGGCTCGATGGTCGCCCCGGGCAGGCGGAAGCCCGTGGCGGCCTTGCGCAATCCGGCGGACAGCTCCGCCAGCTTGGCAATGGCGGCGGAGGTGGCGTTGGTCGACTCCGCCGTCTGGGCGCTGATCTCCTTCAGCACCCCCATGTTGCGCGCGATGTTCTGTGCGGCGCCCGTCTGCTGGCGGGCACTGCCGGAGATGTTCTGCACCAGGCTCGCGATCTGGTTCGACACCTGCTCGATCTCCTCGAGAGCGGCCCCGGCATTCTCCGCGAGCAGCGCCCCGCCGACCACATCTGTCGTGCTGCGCTCCATCGACACCACGGCCTCGTTGGTGTCCGTCTGAATGGTACGCACCAGGACCTCGATCTGCTTAGTCGAGTTCGCCGCGCGCTCCGCCAGGCGCTGCACCTCATCGGCGACCACCGCGAAGCCCCGGCCCGCCTCACCGGCCATCGAAGCCTGGATCGAGGCATTGAGCGCCAGGATGTTCGTCTGCTCGGCGATGTCGTTGATGAGCTCGACGATGTTGCCGATCTCCTGGGAGCTCTCGCCGAGGCGCTTGATGCGTTTTGAGGTGTCCTGGATGGTCTCGCGGATGGTGTTCATGCCGTCGATGGTCCGGCGCACCGCGTCCCCGCCCTTGTGCGCCACTTCGACCGAATGGCGCGCGACGTCCGAGGCGCGCTCGGCGTTGCCCGAGACTTCCTCGACCGAGGCCGCCATGCTCGCCGCGGACTCGGTGGCGGAGGCGATCTGCTTGGACCGCGCCCCGCTTGCCTTGGCGAGGTGCTGCGACAGCGCCTGGGTCTGGCGGGTTGCGCTGTCGAGCTGGATGGCCGACTGGTTGATGGTGGTGACGAGGCCACGCAGCGCATCGACTGCGTAGTTGATGGAATCCGCGATGGCCCCGGTGATGTCCTCGGTGACCGTTGCCTGCACGGTGAGGTCGCCGTCCGCGAGGCTCGAGAGCTCATCGAGCAGGCGCAGAATCGCCTGCTGGTTGCGGTCGTTCTCCTTGCGTTGCGTGTCGACCGCGACGCGTTGATGCGCGGCGGCCTTGTGCATGGTCAGCGCGGACAACACAGCGACAATCAACAGGACCAGCGCTCCGACAGCAAGCGCCAGCGGAGCCCAGGCGAGCAGCTTGCCAGCGCCGGGCGAAGCGCCTTCACCGCTAGTGGCCGCGGCGGCCGCCGCCAGCGCTCGGGCGTCGGCGGTGATCGCACGCGCGGCGAGCTGCGCGCTCGGCAGGGCCGGAGCGGCGGCAACCGCGCGGCGCACGGCGCCGTTGAGATTCGTGTAGAGCGAATCGAGAGCCTGCAGGTGCTTGGTGGCCTCGGGTCCGGTCACGCGTGGCAGTCCGAGCCCGACGTTGGCGCCCTGCAGGGCCTGAATCACCTGACCCAGATAATCCGCGCTCTCGGCGAGCCGCTGTGCGGCTTGGCTCGGATTGGCCGCGCCGGCCGCGAGCGCGGTCACGTCGAGCTGCAACCGTTGCGCACGCAGCTCGAAGCGCTCGAGAACTCTCCTGGCCATCTCGAGGCTTGACCCTGACAGACCGCCCGCGAGGGTGCCGATCTCGGCGAGCAGCCGAGGCACGAGGTCGCGGGTCTCACGTGCAGCTTTGCCGGCGTCCGCCAATGCGCTGCGCGCCTGGAGCACGCCGGCCG
>VBNY01000234.1 GCA_005877705.1 Gammaproteobacteria bacterium | reverse complement strand
TCCAGCCGGCGCACCGCCGGGTGCCAGCCAAAGCGCAGCTGCGCCCACGCATCCGGAGCAACTCGTGCGAGCGCGTCGCAATCGATCGGCGCGGCGTCCGCGGCATCGAACACCTCGGTCATCGCCCATTCCCAGCGCGCGAGCTCGGCCAGTATCGGCGCCGAGGTGTATTCGGGATCGCGTGCAAGAAACTCGGCGAGCCGGTCGCCGTAGTAGCGGATCGAGAAAAAGGCTGAGTCGTGCGTGCGCACGTACTCGGTGCCGAGCCTCTCGAAGTCTGCCTCGCCCAGCAGCTTGGCGAGCACCGGGTAGTTGGATTGCAAGGCCTCGATGAGCCGCAGGCGGTAGGCCTCTGCATAGATACTCAGCCGCGTCGCAACGCCGACCCGCTCGGTGCCGACCACGTGGGCCTCGAGGGAGGCAGCCGCGCGCAGCAGGAAGCTCTGAAAGTCGCTCTGCAGGTGCGCGAGGCGGGTCATGGCGTGCAATCGTGCTTGTCGGTCAAACGGCTGTGCGCATCACGCAACGCGCTGCGGCTCGGCGTCCTGCGGCGCTTTCACGATACGCTCAGCGAGTGTGCGTGCCCGTGCCAGCTCCTCGCACAGATCCTCGAGCGGCGGGATGTTGGCGTCACGCTCGATCATCGTGGCAACGTTGCCGAAGCGCCTCACGGCCTGCTGGTACAGCTCCCAGACCGGATCCGGCACCGGATGGTCATGCGTATCGATCAGATAGTCGCCGTGGTTCTCGTGGCCGGCGAGATGGATCTGCTGCACGCGCTCGACCGGCATCGCCTGCAGATACTCGAGCGGATCGAGCTCGTGATTCACGGCGCTCACATAGATGTTGTTCACGTCGAACAGGATCAGGCAATCCGCGCGCTCGGCGACCTCGCGCAGGAACTCCCATTCGGTGAGCGTCGAATCGCGGAACGTCACGTAGCTCGAGACATTTTCCAGCAGGATGCGCCGGTCGAGAATGTCCTGCACGGTGCGCACGCGTTGCGCCACGTGCGCGAGCGCCTCCTCCGTGTAGGGCAGGGGCAGCAGGTCATGCATGTTCTTGCCGGCAACACCGGTCCAGCACAGGTGATCGGAAATCCATTCCGGCTCGATGCGCTGCGCGAGGCGCTTCACCTCAGCGAGATACTCGCGATCGAGCGGGGCGGTGCTGCCGATCGACATGGACACGCCATGCATCACCACCGGGTAGCGCTCGCGGATGCGCCCCAGGTAATGCAGCGGTTTGCCGCCCGGCACCAGATAATTCTCGGTGAGCACCTCGAACCAGTCGATCGCCGGGCGCTCGGCGAGGATCGCCTCGTAGTGATCGACTCGCAGGCCGAGACCGAAACCGAGCGAAGCGCGAGTCGGCATTTTCATCGAGCAGGGGGCGGGCCGGACGCCGCAAACAGCGCCCGGCCACGCACGGGCAGTTACTTCGAGGCTTTCGCCTTTGCCGCATCGCACTCGGCCTTCGACATCTCAAGGTAGCCCTTGCCCTTGCAGGAGTTCTGGCCCTTGCAGGAGTTGTTGGCGCTCTTGCACGCGCTACGACCCTTGCACGAGTTGACCCCCTCACACTTCACCTTCGCTTCATCCGCGCCGGCGGTCATGACGATGGCCGTCGAGAACATCACGGCAGCGGCGGCCGCGAGAGCAACGCTGGACATCTTTCGCGAGTTCATCCGAGATTCTCCTAGAAGGTTGGTTGGCTTGTTTGTCTGTCTCAACCCGCCCCACGGGGGGCCGTTCGCCCGCTGGCATCCGTCAGGCGCGCCATCAGGGTTAAGCTTCCCGGCACGGGACCTAAGCCATGCCTGCATTGCGCTCCGCGACCCGCAGGCACTTGGGCGCGCATTGTACGCCAAGGCCGCGAGCGGCGGCAGCAATTGTGGCGCGTGAGCCACGCCGGGACCTGACAATACGAGCGAGCCGCGTTCCCAGATGGAGCGTCAAGCTCATCCTGGGCAGTCGCGCGTGCGACTCATCCAGGACGCCAGGCGCCCTCATGCTGTACGCCATCCTTTCATACCAATGACCGGCTGCTCTTATAAAATATTGCATCCTTGCGTGCGCTCGTCCGCTCGCAATTCTCCCCCGACTCCCGGAAATTCAGCGGTGCAGGAATGACCGACGCCTCCCGTGACGCCATCCTCGTGCGTGGCGCACGCCAGAACAACCTCAAGAACCTCGATCTCGACATCCCGCTGAACGAGCTCGTGGTCGTGACCGGCGTGTCGGGCTCGGGCAAGTCATCGCTCGTGTTCGACACTTTGTACGCGGAAGGCCAGCGGCGCTACGTCGAGACGTTTTCGCCCTACGCACGGCAGTTCCTCGACCGTATGGACAAACCCCAGGTCGACGCCATCACGGGCATTCCGCCGGCGATTGCGATCGATCAGACCAACCCCGTGCGCACCTCGCGCTCCACCGTGGGCACGATGACGGAGCTCAACGATCACCTCAAACTGCTGTTTGCGCGCGCGGCGACGCTGTTCTGTCAGTGCTGCGGCAAGCCGGTGCGGCGTGACACACCCGAGAGCATCTACACCGATATCCTGAGCCGCGCGCGCAATGCCGGCGATCCGCGTTTGCTGCTGTGCTTTCCGGTCCCCGTTCCAAAGAGCTTCAAGGAAAGCGAGGTGCGCGAGCTGCTGGAGAAACAGGGTTACACCCGCTTCCTCGCGCCGGATACGGCGCACGACGCCGCACCCGCGAGGAAGCGCGGGCGCAAGCCGGCGGCGGCACCGCCGATCGTGCTCGAGGTGATCCAGGATCGCTTGCGAGCGGGCGGTGCCGAGCGCGGTCGGGTGCTCGAGTCGCTGGAAGCGGCGTTGCGCGTCGGTCGCGGCCGAGTCAACCTGCATGTTGCCGATGACAGCGACCCGCCGCGCACCCTCGAAACGTGGCGCTACTCGAGCGAGCTGCACTGCGCCGATTGCGACCTCGCGTATCAGGAGCCGAACCCGAGCCTGTTCTCGTTCAACTCGCCGGTCGGCGCGTGCGAGACCTGCCGCGGCTTTGGCCGCACCATCGGCATCGACTACGGCCTCGTCATTCCCGATGACAGCAAGTCGCTGCGCGGCGGGGCGATCAAGCCGTGGCAGACGAAGTCCTACGCCGAGTGCCAGCAGGATCTGGAGAAATTCGCCAGGAAGCGCGGCATCCCGCTCGACACGCCGTGGCGCGAGCTGGGTGCGGAGCGGCGCAGCTGGGTCCTCGAAGGAGAAGGCGCGTGGAGCAAAGGCGTGTGGTATGGGGTCAGACGCTTCTTTGCGTGGCTCGAGACCAGGGCATACAGGATGCACGTGCGCGTACTGCTGTCGCGTTATCGCGCCTATACGCCCTGCACCGCTTGCGATGGCGCGCGACTGAAGACCGCCGCTCTCCTGTGGCGCCTGGGCAGCCGTGAGCTTGGCGACCAGACGCTCGGCGCGAGCAGCCGGTTCCGCCCACACGGTGCGCAGTGGAGCGACGA
>VBNY01000233.1 GCA_005877705.1 Gammaproteobacteria bacterium | reverse complement strand
GGGCGCCATGCGCGAGGGACTGCTGTACGACATGCTCGGCCGCTTCACGGACGAAGACGCTCGCGAGCGCACTGTGCGTGGCATGCAGCAGCGCTACCACGTCGACCTCGCGCAGGCCGAGCGTGTCGAAGCGACAGTTCTGCAATTTCTCGAGCAGACGCGTGAGACCTGGCGACTCGGCGATCCCCTGGCGGATCTGGCGCTGAAATGGGCGGCGCGCTTGCACGAGATCGGCCTGGACGTTTCCCACACCGGCTATCACCGCCATGGCGCGTACCTGCTCGAGAACGCGGACATGCCGGGGTTTTCACGTGAAGAGCAGCGTCTGCTCGCCCGGATGGTTGGCGCCCACCGCCGCAAGCTGGCGCTCGAGGGTCTCGAGGAGCTGATCCCTCCCTGGGATCGCAATGCGTTGTACCTGATCGTTCTGCTCCGGCTCGCCGTGCTGCTTCACCGGGGGCGAAGTCCGACGGCACTGCCTCCCATGGAGCTGACCGCGACTGCGCGCTCCCTGGAGGTGCGGTTCCCGGCCCGCTGGCTGAACGACCATCCGCTGACGTCGGCCGATCTGCTGCAGGAGACGGACTATCTGCGCGCCAGCGGCTTCCGCTTGCGGGTGTTCAGCGGACGGGTCATTGGCTGACCGTTGCGCGGCAGCCTCAAGGGTCGTTGGCGGTTGTCGTCTCTGAGGGCGCGAGCGACGAGAAGCCGGCGCCGGCCGCGTACGCGGCGAGCAGCTCGGCCTGGGCGCTGAAGGGGCGCTCTGCGCCTCGCCGAACGCGCTCGTAACTCCCGTCCGGAAGCAGCTGCCAGGCCTGACAGTCGTCGCGCAGGCAGATGTCCAGGTCGCGCACAATGCGCTCGCGATGCGCTGGCCGCTCGATCGGGAAGGCAACCTCCACACGGCGGAAGAAGTTGCGCTCCATCCAGTCGGCGCTCGCGCAGAACATCTCCGGCTCGCCGCCGTTCTCGAAATAGAACGCACGCGAGTGTTCGAGGAAGCGCCCGACGATGGAGCGGACCGTGATGTTCTCCGACACGCCCGGAACGCCCGGGCGAAGCGCGCAGACGCCACGGATGATCAGATCGATCGTCACGCCCGCCCACGAGGCGCGATACAGCGCCTCGATCGTCAGCGGATCCACCAGGGCATTCATCTTGGCGATGACGCGAGCCGGGCGTCCGGCGCGCGCGTGATCGGCTTCGCGTGCCAGCTTCGACAGCACCACCTCATGCATGCCGAAGGGCGACTGCACGAGGCGCTTCAGCTGCGGCGTCTGAGTGAGGCTGGTGAGCTGCAGGAACAGCTCGTGAACATCCTGGCCGATGTCCTCATTGCACGTGAAGACCCCGTAGTCCGTGTACTGGCGAGCCGTGCGCGGATGGTAGTTGCCTGTGCCGAGGTGGCAATAGCGGCGAATGCCACCGGGCTCCCTGCGCACGACGAGCGCGAGCTTGGCGTGCGTCTTGTAGCCGACGACCCCGTACATGACGTGCGCCCCGGCCTCCTGCAGACGATTGGACAGCTCGATGTTGGCTTCTTCGTCGAAGCGGGCGCGCAGCTCAACGATCACCGTCACGTCCTTGCCCGCGTGCGCAGCCGCGACGAGGGCATCCACGACGGGTGAGTCATCTCCCGCCCGGTACAGCGTCTGCTTGATCGCGAGCACCTGCGGATCGGCGGCAGCCTGTCGCACGAAGTCCATGACCGGCGCAAAGCTCTGATAGGGGTGATGCAGCAGGATGTCCTTCTGGCGGATGCAGGCGAACAGGTCGGTGCTGCCGACGAGCCGCTTGGGCAAGCCCGGGGTGAAGATCGGGTACTTGAGATCCGGCCGCTGCACGAGGTCGTAGACCGCCGAGAGACGATTGAGATTGACGGGCCCGGGCATCCGGTAGAGGTCGATGTCGTTCAACGCGAACTGCCGCAGCAGGAACTGCACCATGTCCTCGGGGCAGTCGAGCGAGGTCTCGAGCCGCACGGCCGCGCCATAGCGGCGGTGCGCGAGCTCGCCCTCGAGCGCGCGGCGCAGGTCGTCGATCTCCTCCTCGTCGACGAACAGGTCGCTGTTGCGCGTGAGGCGGAACTGATAGCAGCCGATCACCTCGATCCCCGCGAACAGCTTCTGCACGAACGCCTGGACGATGACGGTCAGCAGCACCAAGGTCCGCTTCGAGCCTTCCTGCGGAAGCGGAACCACGCGCGGCAGCGAGCGCGGCGCCTGCACGATGGCGAGCTCGCTGTCGCGGCCGAAGGCGTCCTTGCCCTCCAGGCGCACGATGAAGTTCAGGCTCTTGTTCTGAATGCGCGGGAACGGGCGCGCCGGATCGAGCCCCAGCGGGCTCAAGACCGGCTCGACCTCGTGCTCGAAGTACTGCTCGAGCCATTCGGTCGCCTCCGCGCTCCACGCTGCGCGACCGACAATCTGAATTCCCTCGGCGAGCAGCGTCGGCAGCAGCACCTCGTTGAGGCAGCGGTACTGCTCCATGACGAGCCGCAGCGCCCGTTCGTGGATCGCCGCCAGCTGCTCCTCGAGTGACATCCCATCGGCGGCGAACTGGCCCTGGCCCGAGCCGAGCTCCAGCAGCTGCTTGAGGCCGGCGACCCGGATCTCGAAGAACTCATCGAGATTGCTGGAGGAGATGCACAGGAATTTCAGGCGCTCGAGCAGCGGCGCGGACTCATCGAAGGCCTGTTGGAGTACGCGCTGATTGAACTCGAGGAACGACAGTTCCCGATTGATGTAATGCTGCGGCGCCTTGAGATCAGGAACATCCATGGTTTATTGGCTGAAAGGCGCCTGCGGCGCTTTCAGCGGCGAGCCTAGCAGCTGTTTCGACCTGCGGGCAAAAGGCGTGGCTCCCTGTGCCGCCAACTGACTCGCCCGTGCCGCGGAACCGTACAGCAATTGGCATCCGTATTTGGCCTAGAGCAACTGTCCGCAAGCACGCCAGTTGGGCAGCGGGCTTTCAGCAGCCCACTTTATATCACCTTGCGACGAGTGCCGGGCCGAGGGGCTCCTCGAGCGAGGCCAGCAGCGGTGCCGAGCGCGCCAGGAAGTCCGAGTGCCAGCGGGCATCGAGAGGCTCGGCCTCCGGCAACGGAACGGTCTGCGGGTTCCTGAAAACTCCGTTGACGCGGTACTCGTAGTGCAGATGCGGTCCGGTCGCCAGGCCCGTCATTCCGACGTACGCGATGACCGTCCCCTGAGCCACGTGCTGGCCGACCCGCGTGGCCCTTGCGAACCGCGACAGATGGCCGTAGACGGTGACGATGCTGCGTGTGTGCTCGATTTCGACGACGTTGCCGTAGCCGCCCTTGAGGCCGGCGAAGCGGATTCGGCCGTCGCCGGCAGCGCGTACCGGTGTGCCGATGGGCGCGGCGTAGTCGACGCCCTTGTGGGCGCGGATGTGGTGGAGGATCGGGTGAAGCCGAGCCGAGTTGAAGCGTGAGCTGATGCGGGTGAATTCGACCGGCGCACGCAGAAACGCCTTGTGCATGCTGCGGCCGTCGGGCGTGTAGTAGTGCGCGTTGCCCTCGGGGTCGACATAGCGCACGGCGACGAACTCGCGCCCCTGGCTGATGAAGGAGGCCGCCTG
>VBNY01000232.1 GCA_005877705.1 Gammaproteobacteria bacterium | reverse complement strand
CTTCGCTCGCATCGTGCAGGATCAGTGGCAGCAGCGCGGCCTGCTCCGGCGTGTAGCTGGCGAGCCGCAGCACTGCCGCCAGGTGGTATGCGGTGAACTCGAGGCGCGCAGGCTCTCCGCTCGTCGGATCCGCCAGACTCACCGCAACCGGATGAGCGGCCAGCGCGGCGCGCACCTTGCGGTAGGCGACTCTGGGGTCGCCGAAGCGGCTGCGGCAGCCGGGCTCGCGCGTGCAGCGAGCGAGAATGTCGCTCAAGGCGCTCTCAGCATCGAGCGCCGTTGCCGGACCGAGCGCGAGTTGGGTCGGCACGACTCCATCGAGGATCATCGCGCGGGTGCGCTGCGGGAAGCGGCGCAGATAGTGCTGGGCAACACGAGTGCCGTAGGACACCCCGTACAGGTTGATGCGCTCGTAGCCGAGCGCGGCGCGCACTCGATCGAGATCCTCCACGGCGATGCTCGTGGTGTACCACGCCACGTCGGCTTGGGCGCTCAGGCCCTTGAGGCAGCGCCGGGTCTCGGCGGCAATCTCGGCGTCCGTCGCGCGATACAAGGCATCGTCGTTGAGCTCACAGCTCAGCACGTTGGATTTTCCGGTGCCCCGCTGGTCCACCAGCACGATGTCGCGATCGCGATGAATCCGCTCGAACGCCGGGGCTGCTATGGCGTAGAACGCGCTCGCCGCCATGCCCGGTCCTCCCGCCAGCACGAACAGCGGGTCGGCTCGTTTGCGGCGACTGACGGCTGGAACGCGGGCGATGTGCAAAGCGATGCGCCGCGAAGCGACGTCCTGGGGGTTCTCCGCCACGCTGAGTGAGCCGCATTCGGCAGCGACGCCGGTGAGCCGCACGGGATGCTCGAGCCGGCACGCGGAGAGCGCCAGCGGGATCGCCCGGGAGCCCGCCCCTGCGTCGGCGGCAAAGCTCAGGGCGAGGAGTGATGAGAGAACGAAGTAAACCACGCCGGATGAGAGGATAAAGCAACGCCGCTGGCCTTGTTCGCGCAGCTTACGGCCCTACAATACGCGTCCCGTTGTTCATTGGCTGAAGGTCGCCTGCGGCGCTTTCAGCAGACGGCCCTGGCAGCTTGGTTTTGCGCCGGGCAAAAGGCGTGACTTTTGCCCGGGGGGCAAGTCCCGCACGCCGCACGGCAGCGCAAGTCAGACATGCTGAAGTGAGCACGAACATGCGTTTTGCGCAGTCCTATGACGTCATTGTCATCGGCGGCGGCCACGCCGGCACCGAAGCGGCGCTGGCCGCCGCGCGCATGGGCGTGCGCACGCTCCTGCTCACCCAGAGCATCGAGACACTGGGGCAGATGAGCTGCAATCCGGCGATCGGGGGAATCGGCAAGGGGCACCTGGTCCGGGAGATCGATGCGCTCGGCGGCGCCATGGCGCGCGCCACGGACCGTGCCGGCATTCAGTTCCGCACACTCAACGCGAGCAAGGGGCCGGCGGTGCGGGCCACGCGCGCCCAGGCCGACCGCCAGCTCTACAAGCAGGCCATCCGCGCGATCCTCGAGAATCAACCCAACCTCGCGCTTTTCCAGCAGGAGGCGGCCGACCTCATCGTGGACGGCCAGAAGGTCCGCGGCGTGGTGACGGTGACGGGGATCGTCTTCGAGGCGCCTGCCGTCGTGCTGACAGTCGGGACGTTCCTCGGCGGCCGCATCCACGTGGGACTCGACAACTATCAGGGCGGCCGCGCGGGAGATCCGCCCTCGAACCGGCTCGCAGCGCGGCTTCGCGAGCTGCCGATGCGCGTCGGCCGCCTGAAGACCGGGACACCGCCGCGAATCGACGGCCGCACACTGGATTGGTCCGTCATGGCACCGCAGCCTGGTGATGTGCCGCTACCGGTCTTTTCGTTCCTCGGGCGAGCCAATGATCATCCTGCTCAGACTAACTGTTTCATTACCCAGACTAACGAAAGGACTCATGACGTCATTCGGGCGGCGAGCGACCGTTCACCCATGTTCACGGGCGCGATCGAGGGCGTAGGTCCGCGCTACTGTCCATCGGTCGAGGACAAGGTATTCCGGTTCGCCGACAAGAGCTCTCACCAGATCTTCGTCGAGCCCGAAGGGCTCGGCACTCACGAGATCTACCCGAACGGCATCTCCACGAGCCTGCCGTTCGATGTGCAATGGGAGTTCGTGCGCACCATCCGGGGCTTCGAGAACGCGCACCTCACGCGCCCGGGGTATGCCATCGAGTACGACTTCTTCGACCCACGGGATCTGAAGCCCTCGCTCGAGACGCGGGTGATCGACGGCTTGTTCTTCGCAGGCCAGATCAACGGGACGACCGGCTACGAAGAGGCCGCGGCCCAGGGCCTGGCCGCCGGAATCAACGCCGCGCTTGCCTTTCGAGGGCATGAGGCCTGGCTGCCGAAGCGCAGCGAAGCCTACCTCGGGGTTCTCATCGATGACCTGGTGACCCGCGGTACGCGTGAGCCGTACCGCATGTTCACCAGCCGCGCTGAGCACCGGCTGCTGCTGCGAGAGGACAACGCGGATCTGCGGCTGACGCCCCTCGGCAAGCAGCTCGGTCTTGTCGATGATGAACGCTGGCAGCTCTTCGAGGCCAAGCAGCGGCTGTCCGATCTCGAGGTCGCTCGGTTGCGCAGCGTGCGCGTGCGGCCGGCCGACGTGCCCGCCGAATGGTCGCAGCGCGTCCTGCCCCGTCCCCTCGGCCGCGAGCTTGACGCATTCGAGCTGCTGCGTCGGCCGGAGGTGAGTTACGACACGCTGCTCGAAGTCGCCGGCGCGCCGGACTGGCTCGAGCACGGCGGCCTGCCGATCGACGACCGCCTGCCCGATCAGGTGCGCGCCCAGGTCGAGGTGCGCGCCAAGTACGCCGGCTACATCGAGCGCCAGCAGGAGGAGGTCGAGCGCCACCGCCGCCACGAGGAAACGCGGCTGCCCGCCGATCTGGACTACGCGCAGATCCCGGGCCTGTCGCACGAAGTGCGCCAGAAACTGACGGAGGTCAGGCCCGTGACGCTCGGCCAGGCCGGCCGCATCCCGGGCGTGACGCCGGCGGCCGTGTCGATTCTGCTCGTGCACCTGAAGAAGCGCGGCTCAATTGGGCGCATCCGGGTCGCATGAGCGGATTCATCGAGCAGCTCACGCGTGCCTGGGAGCGCAACGACTCGCTGGCCGCCATCGGGCTCGATCCGGAAATCGAACGCTTCCCGCGCCGCATCGCCGCCGAGGCCTCGCCGATCTTTCAGTTCAACAAGGCGATCATCGATGCGACCGCGGACCTGGTCTGCGCCTACAAGCCGCAGTTCGCCCACTACGCCGCGTACGAGGCGGAGGACCAGCTCGAGCGCACCATCGAGTACATCCACCGCAGCTACCCGGGTGTGCCGGTGATCCTCGATTCCAAGCGGGGCGACGTCGGCAACACGGCCGAGCGGTATGCGATCGAGGCGTTCGAGCGCTATGGTGCGGACGCCGTCACCGTGAATCCTTATCTCGGCGGTGATGCGCTCGAGCCGTTTCTCAAATACCAGGACAAGGGCATCGTGGTGGTGTGCCGGACGTCGAATCCCGGCGCCCGCGAGCTGCAGGATCTGGAGACCGGCGGACGCAAGCTGTATCAGGTCGTGGCCGAACTGGTCGCCCGCCGCTGGAACTCGCGCGGCAATTGCCTACTCGTCGTCGCAGCCACCTACCCGCGCGAGCTCGCCGAGGTGCGTGAGATCGTAGGCGACATGCCATTGTTGGTGCCTGGCGTGGGCGCCCAGGGCGCTGACGTCGCGCAGGCCGTGCAGAACGGTCAGACGGCCTCCGGCACCGGCCTCATCATCAGCTCATCGCGCGCGATTCTTTATGCGTCATCGGATGATGACTTCGCGCCCGCGGCGCGCGCCGCAGCCTTGGCTCTTCGCGAGCAGATCAACACTCACAGAGCCCGTCGTGCGTGCTGACAGGTTTCGCCCAGGTGCGGCGTGTTCCGCCTCATCGCGTGTTCGCGCTCGCCGGAGAGCGGCTCCGCAGGCGCCACGAACGCCGCCCCCGGCGCCGCGGCCATTCTCGTTCGCGGCGTCGGTCCGGAACCCGACTCTCTCGATCCTCAGAAAGCGCGCACCACTGAATCGCAGACCATCCTGCGCGATCTGTGTGAGGGGCTGACCTCGCTCGACAAGAGCGCCGCGGCGGCGCCCGGAGCCGCGCGCGCGTGGACCGTGAGCGACGACGGCAAGACCTACACCTTCAAGTTGCGGCCGGACGCGCGCTGGTCGAACGGTGACCGGGTCGTTGCGCAGGACTTCGTCGCCGGTCTGCGCCGCCTGGTCGACCCTGCGACGGCTTCACCCTACGCGCAAGTGATCGATGTCATCACGGACGCCACCGACATCATCGCCGGCAAGAAACCGCCGCAGAGCCTGGGCATCGGCGCACCGGACGAGGCCACTGTGCTGATCCACCTGGTGGCGCCGGCCCCTTATTTGCCGGGGTTGGTGGCACACCCCAGCACCTGTCCCGTGCACCGGCCGACGCTCGCTCGCCATGGCGAGGCGCTCGCGCGTCCGGGGATCATGGTCTCGAACGGCGCATTCGTGCTGAAGGACTGGCTGCAGGGCGCGTATATCCTCGCGACCCGCAACCGCTACTACTGGAACGATTCCGCGACGCGCCTGCAGGCGGTCAAGTATCTGCTCATCGCGGACGAGAATGCCGAGCTCACGCGTTACCGCGGAGGCGAGTTGCACATCACCGCCGTCGTCCCGCGCGGGCAGTTCGACTGGATCAAGGCGAATCTCCCCGATCAACTGCACGTCTCACCGCAGCTCAGCACGTACTATTACGGCTTCAATCTCAGGCGTGCGCCCTTCAGGGACGACCCCGGACTGCGCCGGGCGCTGTCGCTCGTGATCGATCGCGAAAAACTCGCGCAGCTGGTGCTGCGGGTGGGGGAGCTCCCGGCCTACGGCTGGGTCCCGCCCGGTGTCTACAACTACAGCTCGCAGTCCTTCGACTATCGCGACCAGCCGCTCGGCGAGCGGCTCGCCGAGGCGCGCCGGCTGTATGCGCAGGCAGGATACTCGAGCGCCAAGCCGCTGCGTTTCGAGCTGCGCTACAACGCGGGAGAGGTCCACAGCAAGCTCGCCGTGGCAATCGCCTCGATGTGGAAAGAGGCCCTCGGGGTCGAGGCGCGGCTCACGGCCGTGGAGTTCAAGTCACTGCTGCAGGACATCGACCGCGGCGAGGTGGAGGTTTTCCGCTCGAGCTGGGTGGGAGATTACAACGATGCCTACACGTTCGCCCAGTACCTGAAGAGCGACTTCGGGCTCAACCTGACTCACTACAGCAACCCCGCATACGATGCTCTGCT
>VBNY01000231.1 GCA_005877705.1 Gammaproteobacteria bacterium | reverse complement strand
GCGTTGTCTGCCTGCGTCGGGACCGCCGGCTCGGACTTCAGCGCGCGCCGTTCATGCCAAGCTCCTTGAGCTTGCGGGTGAGTGTGTTGCGTCCCCAACCGAGCAGCTTGGCCGCTTCCTGGCGATGGCCCTGGGTGCGCTTGAGCGCGGCGCGGATCAGAACGCGCTCGAACTCCGGCAACGCCTCATCGAGGAGCGGGCGTTTGCCGCTCATGACCTGCCGGTCGGCCCAGCCCGCCAGCGCCTTGGCCCAGTCGGCGTCCACCGGATCCACGGCGCCCGCGGCCGCGAGCTCCGCCGGTAGATCCTCGACGTGCACTTCGCTTCCCGGCGCCAGCACCGACAGCCGCCTGCAAAGATTCACCAGCTCGCGCACGTTGCCCGGCCAGCCGTAGGCTGCAAGCGCCGCCTCGGCGTCCTTGGCGAGCATCTTGGGCTCGACGCCGAGCTCACGCGCGGCCACCTTGAGGTAGTGATCGAGCAGGTCCGGGATGTCCTCGGCGCGCGCGCGCAGCGGCGGCAGCTCGACGCGAATGACGTTGAGCCGGTGGTACAGATCCTCGCGGAACAGGCCGCGCGTCACGCGATCCTGGAGATCCTGGTGAGTCGCGGCAATGACGCGCACATCCACGCGGATCGGAGTCTGGCCGCCGACGCGATAGAACTCCCCCTCGGCCAGTACGCGCAGCAGCCGCGTCTGCAACGGCGTCGACATGTCGCCGATCTCATCGAGAAACAGTGTGCCGCCGTCGGCCTGCTCGAAGCGGCCGCGCCGCTGAGCGTCGGCTCCGGTGAACGCGCCCTTGTCGTGGCCGAACAGCTCCGACTCGAGCAGATCCGCGGGAATCGCCGAGGTGTTGAGGGCGATGAAGGGCTTGCCGGCGCGCGGGCTGTGATCGTGCAGGGCGCGTGCGACCAGCTCCTTGCCGGTGCCGGACTCCCCGGTGACGAGCACCGTGACGCTCGAGCGGGCCAGCCGGCCGATCGCCCGAAAGACCTGTTGCATGGCCGGGGCACGGCCGAGCAGCTCGGGGATGTGCGGCGTCGCGCCTGCATCGCCTGCGCCCTGCAGATTGGCGTTCGCCGCGCGCCTGACGAGCGCGACCGCCTGGTCGATGTCGAAAGGCTTCGGCAGATACTCGAACGCGCCGCCTTCGTAGGCTGACACAGCGCTCCCGAGATCGGAGTGCGCGGTCATGACGATCACCGGCAGCGCGGGTCGCGCGTCGCGGATCTTGCGCAGCAGCTCGAGGCCGGACTGCCCCGGCATGCGGATATCGGTGATGAGCACATCGGGCGACTCGCGGCGCAGCGCGTCCAATGCCGGCTCTGCGGCTTCGAAGGCGCGCGGCGCCATGCCGCCGTTGCGCAGGGCGCGCTCCAGCACCCAGCGAATGGAGGCGTCGTCGTCGACGAGCCAGACGCTCAGAGCCTGGCCGTTCATGCGGGTTCTCCGAGTGGCAACAACAGTGTGAAAACAGTGCGCCCCGGCTCACTCTCGAACTCGATGAGGCCGCCGTTGCGCGTCACCAGCTCCTGGGCGACCGCAAGCCCGAGTCCGCTGCCGTTGGCACGGCCGGTGATCAGGGGATAGAAGATGCTGGAGCGCAAGTCCTCGGGCACGCCCGCTCCGTTGTCCTCTACCTGCACGCTCGCGACGAGACGGTGGAGCGCAGAGCCGATGCTGACGTTCGAGAGCGCTCGGGTGCGCAACGTGATTCGACCCTGGTCGCCGAGCGCCTGCAGGGCGTTGCGCGCGACGTTGAGCAGCGCCTGGATCACCTGATGGCGGTCGAGCATCGCGTTCGGCAGGCTCGGATCGTAGTCGCGCTCGATCACGACACCGGCGCGCGCCTCGGCCCGCACGAGGTGATAGACGTGCTCGCAGATCTCGTGCACGTTGAGCAGACTCTTGCTGGGCGCGCGATTCGGGCCCGCGATCGAATCGACGAGCGCGGCGAGGCGGTCCGCCTCTCCGATGATGACCTGCGTGTACTCGCGCAGCGCGGCTGCGTGCAGCTCGCGCTCGAGAAGCTGCGCCGCGCCGCGCAATCCGCCGAGGGGATTTTTGATCTCGTGCGCCAGCTGTTTGATCATGAGCCGGCTGCCATCGAGGCGCGCCAGCAGATCGGTCTCGCGCGAGATGCGGCGCCGCTGCGTGGTGTCGGCCAACTCGAGCAGCAGATGGGTTCCGGTGATCTGCCCTTGGAGGGGCGTGATCGTCACATCCAGCGTGCGCGCATCCCGCGGGGCGCCGAGCGGCCTGAGGCTGAGCTCGCGGTCCGCGAATCCTTCACCCGTATCGAGCGCCCGGCGGAGAATGTCGGTGAGTGCGTTCGACTCCTGCAGAAAGTCGCCGAATGGGCGGCCGCGCGCCTTGTTCAGACTGAACGCGAGCAGGTCCTGCGCGGCGACGTTGGCATAGATCGCGCAAAGCTGCGCATCGAGCATGATGATCCCGGTCGACAGGGCATCGAGCAGATCCGCCGGATCGAAGTGCGAGAGCGCTGAAGGCAGGGCGTGCTCAGCGACCACGGCGTACCCTGACGCGCGCTGCGGCGCCGGCCCTCGACACGCCGTCCGCCGTCAGGATCTGGGACGAACTGGATTCGTCGGACTCTGGACGGAGGGCTGATGGACCTGGAAGGTCACGCTGGCGGTGCGGCACACGACCTGGCCGCTGCTGTCCTGCACGAGCGCTTGCAGCGAATGCTCGCCGCGGTCCACGGGAGAGATCGTGAACTGAGTGCCGGTCGTCGGCAGGCCGGGCATGCGCTGACCATCCAACACGATGAGGACCTGATCCCCCTGACGCTGTGGCGGCTCGAGCACCACGCTCGCCGCGACCGAATAGGCGTTCACGAAAGTCTCGTCGTTCGCCGGCTGCGTCAACGCGCAGCGCCGATACGGCTGCGTCGCGGCAGACTGGGCGGCCTTCGGCGCCGCGACCGTGGACCGCAGCGGCGGTGCCGAGTAGGTCTGTGGAGCCTGCACCTGCACCTTCTGTGCGTTCTCGTGCGGCTGATCGCTGTAGTGGGTGATACCGTTCTCGTCGACCCATTTGTACACAGTGGTGGACATCGCCACCGTGCAAGCAAGCGACATTAAGGTAAACAGCACGCTGCGCATGGGAATCGAGCATAGTCCTATGCGGCGCACGGCACAAAAGCGGGTGACAACGTTCGCCGCACGCCGCCACCCGCACCCCTTTGCCCCTCACCCCCAGCCTCGCACCGCGATGCGGGCAGAGGATTCCGAGAGCGGGTGAGGGGTTCCGTCGCGTCACATGCCTCCGTCAACAGCGTCAAACGCTGTAGTACATCTCGATCTCCACCGGGTGCGTCGCCATGCGGAAGCGGGTGAGCTCCTGCACCTTGAGCCCCACGTAGGCGTCGAGGACGTCGTTGGTGAACACGCCGCCGCGCGTGAGAAACTCGCGGTCCCTGTCGAGATGCTCGAGCGCCATGTCGAGCGAATGGCACACGGTCGGGATGTGCTTGGCCTCTTCCGGCTCGAGGTCGTACAGATCCTTGTCCGACGGGTCGCCTGGATGAATCTTGTTCTGGATACCGTCCAGGCCCGCCATCATCATCGCCGCGAACGCGAAATACGGGTTGGCGGCGGAATCCGGGAAGCGCACTTCGATGCGGCGCGCCTTGGGATTCGACACCCACGGAATCCGGATCGACGCCGAGCGATTGCGCGCGGAATACGCCAACAGAGTCGGCGCTTCGAATCCCGGCACGAGGCGCTTGTAGCTGTTGGTGCCGGGGTTGGTGATGGCATTGAGCGCCTTGGCGTGCTTGATGACCCCGCCGATGTAATACAGCGCGAGGTCGGACAGCCCGCCGTACTTGTCGCCGGCGAACAGCGCCCTGCCTTCCTTCTGCAGCGACTGGTGCACGTGCATGCCGTTGCCGTTGTCGCCTACGAGCGGCTTCGGCATGAAGGTCGCGCTCTTGCCATAGCCGTTGGCGACGTTGTGCACGCAGTACTTGAGAATCTGCACCTGGTCGGATTTCTGCACCAGGGTGCCGACCTTCAGGCCCATCTCCTCACAGGCCAGGCACATCGCCGAGCGGATGTCCTGGAATGCATCGACCGGGGGGACGGGGAAGTAGCCGCCCTTGTAGCCCGGCCGGTGTCCTTTGTTGCCTTCCGGGTAGTCCTTGCTCGAGTTCCAGGCCCCCTGCACGGAATCGATCTCGTAGAAACACCCGCGCACGTCCGAGCCGCTGCGCACGCTGTCGAAGATGAAGAATTCGTTCTCGGGCCCGAACAAGGCGTAGTCGGCGATACCGGTCGACTTGAGGTACGCCTCGGCGCGCTTCGCGAGCGAGCGCGGGTCGCGCTCGTAGCCCTGCATCGTGGCGGGCTCGATGACGTCGCAACGGATGTTGACCGTCGTCTCTTCAAAAAACGGGTCGATGACGGCCGTGTTGGCCTCGGGCATGAGAATCATGTCCGACTCGTTGATGCCCTTCCATCCGGCGATGGAGGAGCCGTCGAACATCTTGCCGTCGCGGAACAGCTCTTCGTCGACCAGTCGCGCCGGGATGGTCACGTGCTGCTCCTTGCCGCGCGTATCCGTGAAGCGCAGGTCGGCAAACTTGGCCTCTTTTTCTTTTATCAGCTTCATTACATCGTTCGGTGTCATATCGCCTCCGGAAAGGGGTAGTGCCCGCCGCCCAAGCTTCCTGAAGTCCCAGGCCGTGCGCGCGCAGCGTCCACGCCCCGGCCTTTGAAACGCAGCGGAGCGGCCTGGTAGTGCAGGGCTTATGCCAAGTCATGGACCTAGTAAAATCAAATGCTTAGCAGCCGTCGCGGCCGGCCCCGCACCATCCAGGTGCGCTTTTCGAGCACAATTGCACCATATTCGTGCGACAGCGGCTGGTCTTTTGAGCCCTGCGCCCCGGTCCGGGCAAGGCCTGCCTGATCTTGGTGCAGTCGTGTTGTCCATTTATGTACTTCTGATATGATAAGTCCATATATGTACTCAGCCGGCTCAGTGCGATGAGCACGACACTCAATCGGGCGCACCTCAGGCGGGACGCGTCCCAGGAGGCCGTTGCGGCGGGGGCGGCGGGCCTGCGCGCCTTTGTGAGAATCGCGCAGCTCTGGAGCCTGTCGATCCCGGAGCAACTGGCGCTGCTCGGCATCGCCTCGCGCTCCACCTATTTCAAGTGGCGTAAGGATCCCCGCCCTAAGCTCCCGCGCGACACGCTGGAGCGTCTTTCCTACCTTCTGGGCATCTACAAGGCGTTGCAACTGCTGCTGCCCGATACGCGGGCCGCCGATGAATGGATCCGCCGCCCGAACAACGCCCCGCTGTTCGGCGGCAGGTCGGCGCTCGAGCGGATGCTCTCGGGCAACGTGTCCGATCTGTACACGGTGCGGGAATATCTCGACGCGCAGCGCGGCTGAGCCTTTTCATGCGCTGCGCGCGAGACGCGCCGGAAGAAAGCTCTGTGATGTCCTACCCACTAGTGGTCAGCGAGGTGCGCTGGCAGCCCTGCTTCCGGGTGATCTCGAGCCGCTTTCCGACCATTCACCTGTTCGAGCGTGTGGCAACAGAGGCCGACTGGGAGGCGCTCTACTGGCTCGAGTCGCTGACGAATTCCCGGTTGCGGGACGAAGCCGGAGAGATCGAGCTCGTGCCGCGCGAGGATCGCGTCTTCGGGCCGAGCGCCTCCGTCATCATGGCGCCGTTCACACACATCAATCCCAGCGGCAGCCGCTTTGCCGACAACACATTCGGTGCGTTGTATGCCGCTGCGAGCCTCGCCACCTCGGTCGCGGAGACGCGCTACCACCGCGAGCAGTTTCTGCG
>VBNY01000230.1 GCA_005877705.1 Gammaproteobacteria bacterium | reverse complement strand
AGATCGCCCAGTCCTGGCGGTTGACGAGGTCCCAGAACTCGCTGGCGTCGGCAGGGTCGAAGTCCGGCTTTGCGGTCTCGTACGGCTCGAACAGGAACTGGCACGTGATGTCGGTGTGACCGGCGGCGCGCGGCAGCAGGATAAAGATCGCGGCGTGATCACAGGCGAGGCTTATGAACATGTTGGGGTACAGGTGCTCGCCTTTGTGACGCACCTGCTCGTCTTCATCGAGTGTTGGGAACGCGCGGCGTCGCGTCGTACCGGTTTCGGTGAAGGTGTAGGCGCCCGCCCGGTGCGGCACGCCGCGCACCCAGTCGAGGCCGGCGCCGCCGCGCTCGCGGAATGCGGGAACGAGCGCGCACAGCTCGGGATGCACACCCCCGCAGTGGTAGCACTCGTTGTAGTTCTCGCACAGCACCTTCCAGTTCGCGGCCACCCGGTACCGAATCGTGCGACCGATGCGCAACTCGCCGAGAGGGTAGCGCTGCAGGCGCTCGGGAATGGCGCCGATCTGCTCCAGCAGTGGTTTGGCAGTCGCCCCAGCACTCGACCCCCACGGGATACAGGCTGAAGGTGGTCCGGTCGAACCCGGGCTGCGCCGTTAAATGAGGTGCCACGATCAGCCGGCCGTCGAGGTCGTACGTCCATTGATGGTACGGGCACGTGATCCGCCCGGCCATCATGCCACCGGCGAGCAGCGGGCGCTCGCCGTCAGGGGCGCCGGTATCCGTGCGGCAGAGCCGGGTGCCGCGATGCCGGCATACATTATAGAAGGCGCGCAGTTGGCCCTCTCGATTGCGCAGCAGGATGACGCTCTCGCCGAGCACATCCAGCACCCGATGCGCCCCCGGGTCCGGCACCTCTTCCTCGCGGCCGACGCACAGCCACTCGCGGCAGAAGATGCGTTCTTTCTCGAGGGCAAACACCTGCTCCGATCTATACCAACTCGAAGGCAGGGTCGGCTCGAGGCCGGCCACAGGCGCGGGCAGCTCGTGAGCACTCATGCGTTGATCCCCTCCGGCGCGGTGATGGCTTGGCTGCGCAGCGGCGCATCTCGGCGAAAGCTCAGGGTCGAGGGGTTTGCGTCGAGCTCGCGGGCATAGCGGTGGCCGCTGTATACGGCGTGAACGAGCGCGCCCGGCGCCAGCGCATCGCCAATCCTCGTGACGGAGGCTATGCCGGCTGCGGCGAGCGCATCCGGTCGCGCGACCAGCGACTGATACAGCGAATCGTTGGCAAAGCGGGCGCCGACGATGAGCAGAGACTTGCACGCAAGGCGTGTCTCGGCGCCAGTGAACAGGTTGGCCAGCCGCAGCTCCCCCGGCTCGAACGCCGTCACGCGCGAGAGAGTGTGAACGGTGACCGCGGCGTTGGCGAGGGCGCGGTGGACCTGCGGTTGCTCGTTGCTCATGATGACCCAGGCCGATACATGTCCTGCCGGAGTCACGTACGCCACCTGGTGCCCGGCTTTCGCCAGATGCTCTGCAAGCGCCCCACCCATGTAGTAGTTGTCGAAATCGAACACCGCCACAGGATCTTCGAGGTGCGTACCCGCGGCAACGTCGTCCGGTGTGTAGACGTTGCCAGCATCGAGGTTGCCCGCCGGGATCTCCAGCGTCGAGTACAACATGCGGGCCCATCGTGCTCCCGTAGCGATGACCACGTGAGTGTGCCCGAGCTCGAGAATTTCCTCCGCCGCGAGGCGATTGCCCCGATACAGATTGACGTTCGGCAACCGCTGCAGCTGGTCGCGGCGCCAGTCGAGAACGCGCCCCCAGGTTGCCAGGCCGGGTAAGCGAGTTTCGAACCGCAACCGCCCGCCGATCTCATCGGTCGCCTCGGCGAGCGTCACCTCGTAGCCGCGCCTCGCGAGGGTCAGCGCGCACTCGAGCCCGGCGGGACCTGCCCCTACCACGAGCACTGCGGCCGAGCTGCCTGCCGGAGCGACGCGCTCCGGATGCCACCCGCGACGCCATTCCTCGCCGATAGTGGGATTCTGGGTGCACCTCACCGGGACGCTGTCATGCCAGCTGGAGATGCAGATGTTGCAGCCGATGCACTCGCGGATGTCCTGCTCACGGCCCTCGTTGATCTTGTTTGGAAGAAACGGATCGGCGATCGACGGCCGGGCCGCGCCGATCAGATCCAGCACGCCACGGCGAATCTGGCCGACCATGCTGTCGGGCGAAGTGAAGCGACCCACGCCGACCACGGGTTGGCGGGTGATCTTCTTGACGAAGTCGATGACCGGCTCGTGACTGCCCTCGGCTGCAAACCGCGACGGGGCGCAGTCGGTTGGGGACGAATCCAGCTTCACGTCCCAGAGGTCAGGGACGTCGGCGAGCAGCTCGACCACCTCGTGGGCCTCGGATGCCGCCACCTCGCTGGGGCGCGCGCGGAGCTCCTCGAGGCTTATGCGCAGCGCGACCGCGCAACGGCCAGCAACCGCATCGCGCGTCACTTCGAGCAGTTCGCGCACGATTCGCACCCGATTGCGCACCGGGCCGCCATAGGCATCCGTACGCTGATTCCACTCGGATATCAGAAATTCGTACGGCAGATAGCCCATGCCGGCGTAGACGTACACAATGTCGAACCCGGCGCGGCGCGCCTTGCTCGCTGCTTCGCTCTGCCACTGCAGCAGTGAACGGATATCGTGCGCGTCCATGACCCGCGGCCGCTGGTTACCCATGAAATTCACATGGGTCGCCATCCAGG
Source organism: Gammaproteobacteria bacterium (assembly GCA_005877705.1). Taxonomy (GTDB): domain Bacteria; phylum Pseudomonadota; class Gammaproteobacteria; order Steroidobacterales; family Steroidobacteraceae; genus 13-2-20CM-66-19. The sequence continues at coordinate 1,914 of VBNY01000230.1, read as the reverse complement.
AGGTGCCCGAAGGGGACATGGGCGGGATCCGGCTCGCACGGTTCATGACCGAGCCGCCGCCGTGCCACAGCTCGATTCCCGCGAGGGCGCCGTGTTTGTGTACGGCATCGGTCATGAGCGCATGGGCGCGAATATCGTCTTCGTCCCACAGGGTCGCGAAGGGCAGGGGCGTGTCGTCGGAGCTGGGATCGATCGAGACGTAGCCTGTACAGACGACACCCCAGCCGCCCTCGGCCTTCGTCCCGCGGAACGCCGCGCGCATGTGCGGCATCGCGTTGGTCATGCCGCTGGCGTGCGGCACCGCGTAGAACCGGTTGGGCGCCGTTACGGGGCCGATCTTCACCGGCTCGAAGAGCACGTCGTAGCGGGGATTGCGCGCCATACGAGCAAAACTATCTCAGTCCCGCGTCTTCTTCAGATCTGGCTGCAGACTCTCTCACGCCTGTAGCTTAGCACCCTTCTCGCGGGGTTGAGCGTGTAGGGCAATACCTCGTCTTGGAAGGCAATGACTGACGCCTGTTTCGCCTGGTGCGCTCGCGTGGAGTTCACCACGGGCACATCGTGCGTGACTTCCTCACGGCGCGTATCCAGATGGAAGTTGGAAAAATCCGCAAGCGAGTTCTTCTATTCCAAGTTGAGGTTGATTAAAATACTCTGACAAGAGGCCGACAAAGGACTGTCAGAATGAATGCCGCATCGGCTCCCACAAACAGCGGCGCACCCGCCAAGGTCAGCGATCCTTCTCACACCATCTTTGTCGCACGCACGCTGCGCATGAAGCTGAAGGCGGAAGCGTATCGGTGGCTGAATGCCGCCGCCGCCGAGGTCAACTTCGTGTGGAACTGGTCGAATGAAACGACTGCCAAGGCAGCGCGGCCCTTCGCTGGGAAGCCCAAGCGGCTCTCTGAATTTGATCTGGACAATCTCTCAGCCGGGGCGAGCAAGTATTTCGAGCGGATTGGGTCAGATACTATCCAGTGCGTCAATCACGAATATGCCGCCAAGCGCCGCGCGGCGAAGCGGACCCGATTACGCTGGCGGGTGAGCCGGGGTACGCGCCGCTCCTTGGGGTGGGTGCCGTTCAAGGCGGCGAGCCTGAAGCGCAAAGGCAAGGCGGTACGCTTCTGCGGCAAAAGCTTTCGGATCTTCGAGCCCGAGCGGCTGCAGGGGGTGAAATGGCGGCAGGGCTGCTTTGCCCAAGATGCCGTGGGGGATTGGTGGCTCTGCCTGGGAGTGAAGGTGAAGGGCGAGACCACCATCGCACCGAAAGAGGCGGTGGGCATTGACCTGGGGCTGAAGGAGGTGGCGGTCACGAGCGATGGGGCTCGCTGCGAGCGCAGCCGCTTTTATCGCGACATCGAGCCGCGCATTGCCCAAGCCCAACGCCGCGGCCACAAGCGTCAGGCGAAGCTCCTGCACCGCCAGGCGGCGAATCGGCGTCGGGACGCGCTGCATAAGTTCAGCCGCCGGATCGTGAATGAGTATCAGTACATTGCCGTGGGCGATGTGAGCAGCGCTCAACTGGTGAAGACGCGGATGGCGAAAGCCGTGCTCGATAGCGGTTGGGGGATGCTCAGGCAGATGCTGCAGTATAAGGGCGAGCACGCCGGCAGATCTGTGGTCATCGTGAGTGAGCGATTCACAACGCGAGCCTGTTCCAGCTGTGGATGCTTGACAGGTCCCAGTGGTCCGAGACAGCTCGTTGTGAGGCGATGGTGTTGCTCGGCCTGTGGAGCCGAGCATGATCGAGACGTCAATGCGGCTCGAAACATCCTTGCCGGGTCTAGGTCGCGGACCTCCGTGAGCGGGAACGAGCCATCGCCTTGACGGGCCGCGCCGAGCAGAGTCAATCTGGCTCTCGCGAGGCAGGACTCAAACAGTCAGGGCGGCGGCATGAGCACCGGCTGTATGGCT
>VBNY01000229.1:1765-9014 GCA_005877705.1 Gammaproteobacteria bacterium | reverse complement strand
TCGAGCTCCGGGCAGCCGCTCGTGCGGCTCGCCAACGCGTCCGTCTACCTCGACTATCGGCGGGTGGTCGAGCAACTCTCGTTCGAAGTCCGCGCGGGCGAATGCTGGGTCGTCCACGGGCGCAACGGCTCCGGCAAGACCACCCTCCTGCGGACACTCTACGGTGATCATGGCGTCGCCGCCGGCGGACGGATCGAGCGGGCGGGAATCGAGCCCGGCGTCCCGCTCGAGATATTCAAACGGCGCGTAGGTCTCGTCGCTCCTCATCTGCAGGCCGATCATCCGCAGCATCTGTCGGTGTCTGAGGTCGTGCAGTCCGGACGCCATGCGAGCATCGGCCTCAACGATCCGCCGAGCGCGGCGGACCGGGCCGCGGCGCGGCGTTCGCTCGCGTTCTTCGGCCTGACGGGGCTCGCGGCGCGCACGTTGCGGGAGCTCTCGTATGGGCAGTTGCGCCGAGTGCTGTTCGCCCGGGCCTGGGCGCCGCGCCCGGGCCTGCTGCTGCTGGATGAGGCATTTTCCGGCGTGGATGCCCCCACGCGCCGCGCGCTGCTGGCACAAATCGAGACCCTGGTTGCCGGCGGCACGGCCGTAGTCATGACAACACACCGTCGTGCGGAGTGGCCCGAGTGCGCCACTCACGAGCTGGAACTTGCTTACGGGCGCCCACGATACTGCGGTCCGGTGCGGGCCTGACATGAAACGGATCGTCAAGTGGACGGTGCTCGCGCTGCTGGTCATCGCCGCCGCCGGCATCGCCCGGGAGCCGTTGTTCTGGCAGCGGTACTTTTCCGCCCTGGCGCTGCCGTCCGGTCTGCCGCCCTCGTTCTATGAGCCGCGGGACCTCATCGCCGGCGGCAACGAGCCGCCGCCACCGCGTGTTGCTCCGGAGCTCGAGTCCCTCGACAGCCGCGCCCTGGAAGCCGCGGCTGCGTACGCGGCACGGCACGACTCCCTGGCCCTCATCGTGAGCCGCCATGGCCACCTGGTTTTCGAGAAATACTGGAGCGGCACGGGCTTCGATACACTCGAGGACTCCCAGTCGTTGGCGCGGGTCATCGCCGCCCTGCTCACCGGAATCGCGATCTCCGACCGCAAGATCGGCTGGCCGGATGAGCCGATCGGGCATTTCATCGGCGAATGGCGCAACGATCCTCGTGGCGCGATCACGGTCCGCAACCTTCTGCAGATGTCCAGCGGCCTCGCGCCGGGCGGCTCGACGCTCAACCCCTGGGGCGCCGGCGCGCGCCAACTGTTCGGCACTGATGCAGTGGCCGAATACCTGGGCACGCCGCTCGCCGGCACTCCGGGCACGACCTGGGTCGAGCAACGCGCGGACCCAGAGCTGCTCGCTCTGGTGCTCGAGCGCGCCACTGGACTGCGCTACGCGGCGTACGTGTCGCAGGTGCTGTGGAAGCGTATCGGGGCCGGCGATGCGTGGCTGTGGCTCGATCGGCCGCGAGGCACGGCGCATGCGGACTGCTGCATGCTGGCGCCTCAGGGGGACTGGATACGGGTCGCGGAGCTGCTGCTGAGGGACGGCAACTACCGCGGCGATGAGCTCGTGCGTCCCGGGTGGGTGGCGCAAATGCTCGTTCCGGCGAAAGGCAACTCGAACTACGGCGCTTACCTGCGCCTCGGCGCGCGGCATGTAGCGGGAATGGAGCCCTATGCCACCAACGACGTGTTCCTGGTCGAGGGCGCCGGCGGCAACAGGCTGTGGCTGGTGCCGTCGCTGCAGATTGCGATACTGCGCACGGGTCATATGCCGCGCGGCGGCGGTGATTGGGACGATGCGCGCATTCCCAACCTGATCATTCACGGAGCGCGCGATTATCTGCCCCAGCAGGGGCAGCCCGCAGCGGATCTGTCGAAGCTCGTTCCCAACCACTAACGAGGAGCCGGCGGCTTAAGTTTGAACAAACAACTCGGATCCCTGTTCCTCGTCAGCGTCATCGATATTCTGGGCTTCGGCGTGCTGATCCCGCTCGTGCCGTACATGGCCGACCGGTTCGGCGCGCCGCCCGCGATGATCACGCCGATCCTCGGCTCGTACTCGCTGTGCCAGCTGATCGCGGCCCCGTGGTGGGGACGCTTGAGCGACCGCTGGGGGCGGCGGCCGATTCTCATGACGAGCCTGGCGGGCGCGTGCGTGTCGTATGTGATACTCGCGTTGGCGGACAACATCTACTGGCTGTTGGTCTCGCGGGTGCTCGCGGGATTCATGGCGGGGAACATTTCCGCCGCGTTCGCGTACGCCTCGGACGTGAGCGCGCCGGAGAAGCGAGCCGCGGCGCTCGGGCTGGTCGGTGCCGCCATCGGCATCGGTTTCACCCTGGGTCAGCCGATCGGCGGCCTGCTCGCCGGCAACGATCCGCGCACCGCGAACTTTGTGCTGCCCGCGGCGGTGTCGGTCTCCTTGAGCGTGCTCGCAATCCTGCTCGTCGCTTTCGTGCTGCCGGAGAGCCAGACCGAAGCGCGCCGCAGGGAGCAGCGGCAACGGGCGCGACTGGGCCCGCTGCGCCTGCTGCTCGAACGTCCGTCGCTCAGGTTCATCGCCGCAGCGTCGCTGCTCGTGACGTACTCGCAGTCGATTCTCGAGTCGATCTTCGCGATCTGGGCGCTGCACAAGTTCGGGTTCGGCCCGCGTACGGTCGGGCTGCTGTTGTTCTGCGTGGCCCTGCCCGCGTTGCTCATGCAGGCCGGACTCGTACGGATTCTCGTTCCGCGCCTGGGCGAACCGCGGCTGGCCACCCTCGGGGTCGCGGCCTACGTCGCCGGTCTGGTGATCGTTGCCCAGGCGCCGACTCTCGGGTTCGCGGTCATCGGGCTCATCCTGTGCGGCATCGCCGTCGGCGCCTTCAACCCGAGCGCCTCCGCGCTTGCCTCGAAGCAATCGGAAGGGCACGAGCGCGGGATTGTGATGGGCACCTACCAGTCGAGCGGCAGTCTGGCGCGGGTGATCGGTCCGTTCACATCGGGACCGATTTACGCGGCTCTCGGTCCGAGCGCGCCGTTTCTGATCGGCGCGTGCGTGACGCTGCCAGCGGCGTGGTTCGTGTGGCTGGCGCGCCCGCGGGCCGGGACTCGCGCCTAGTCAGGAGCCTGTCGGACTTGCGCTGCCGTAATGGTGCAGGCCGCAAAAGTCAGTCCTTATGGGCACCCCAGGAAATCGCAGACGATTTCCTGGGACCCCGCCGCGGCCGGCAACGAAGCCACGGTTCCGAAAAAGGGCCGCAGGCCATTTTTTCCAATTAACTAGACGGGCGCGGGGCCGCTAAGGGCGACTTCAACCGTGCCGTCGGTCACGCGCACCTGGTGTGTGGCGAGCGGCACTTCCGCCGGGGGGCCTAACACGCGTCCGTCGCGGATGTCGAAAGATGCTCCATGTAACGGACACACCAGCCGAGTCGCGCGCAGCCGCCCCTCGCACAGGCGAGCGTGCGCGTGCGTGCAGACGCTATCGAGAGCGAACACGCCTTCACGCGTGTGGCAGACAACGATCTCGCGTCCGGCCATCATGTGGGCGCGCATGCTTCCCTGCGCAAGCTCGGCGAGTTTCAACACAGGCTCGAATTGCGGGCTAAAGGGCAATTTCAGTCTCGAAGATGGACACGGCCTGGCCGATGATCCACACGCCGTCGACGCTTCCCTCCTTGAATTCCAGCTCGACCTCGACACGGCCGGGCCGGTGCACCAGCCCGTGAGCATTGCCGCTGACCGGATCTTCGGCGATGCCGAGCGCCGGACAGAACATGCGCGACTCCGTCAGATGCTCCTGATCCGGGGTGAGCGTGAAAACGAAAAAACCGGCCGCCCCGATCTGCGCCGACAGCGTGGTGAGCCGCGTCATGTCGGGCTTGAGATGTTTGAGCGGGTCCTGCCCGCGTACCCCGATCAGCAGCCGCGTGCTGCTCGAGCCGACGATGCGCATCGCGAAGCGGGTGTCGAGATCGTCGGTGGCGAGCGCCAGGGCGTCCAGCACCGCCAGGCGCTCGCGGTCGTTGAGCTCGCGTCCCAAGGGCGGCGCGCTCTGGCGGACCGCGATGCTGCGATTCTCGCCCGTGCCCCTCACCTCGACATCGACGATGCCCGCCTTGGACTTCTGCCGCAGCTTGCGCGGCGCCTCGTGCCGGCGCGACAGCACGTAGTGCGCAGCCACGCTGGCGTGCCCGACGAATCCCACTTCCGTGCGCGGCGTGAAGAATCGCGCCCGCATGCCGTGGTCGTCGCCGTCCGGGGAGAGCACGAATGCCGTGTCGGCGTTGTTGAGCTCGCGCGCGATCGCGAGCATCTGCGCTTCCCCCAGCCCGTCTGCATTCAGTACGACGCCCGCCGGATTGCCGGTGAAGCGTTCCCGGGTGAACGCATCGACCTGGTGAACTTGAATCTTCATAGCTCGCAATTCTAGTCCTATCCGGCGACGGGTGAAGGCTCGAGACGCCTCGATCGCGCGGCGTGCAATACTGGCGCGGGCGGCAAGTCCCCGAGGATTGCTGGAGGACCACTATGGACATCGGCGTCGAAATCAGTCTGTACCCACTCAGGGCGGACTTCGCCCCATCGATCCGCGACTTCATCGAGCGCCTGCGGGCGTACGGCCGCCTCAGGGTCGTGTCGAACAGCATGAGCACCCAGGTGTTCGGCGGTTACGACGAGGTCTTCGACGTGCTGCGGCGCGAGCTGCGCGCGGCCTTCGAGCAGCCGGGCGCCGGCAAGGCCGTGTTCGTGATGAAGGTGCTCGGACCCTTGAGTGCTTGAGTCCGCGTAGAGCGTCTGCGAGAAGCGCTTGCGGGCGACGGCGCCGCTGGCGCCTCCGCCATCGAACCGGCAAACTAGCAAATTCTGGGCGCGACCGCCTACGGGAAATCTGTGCTCATCGAGGTACATGCATGGCGCTTTTGCGGGTCGTCGACCGCGACGCAGTCGAGCACGAGGTCGATGCGAAGACCGGTCTCAAGGTGATGGAGACTCTTCGCGAGCTCGATTACGGTGTCGCGGCCATCTGCGGCGGCATGTGCTCGTGCGCGACCTGCCACGTCTATGTCGACCCTGAGTGGCAGGGGAAGCTCCCGGCGGCGATGTCGGATGAGCGCGAACTCGTCTCCGAGCTCACGCACCATCAGGAGAATTCCCGCCTGTCGTGCCAGATCGAGTTCACTCCCGATCTCGCCGGGCTGCGTGTCACGATCGCTCCGGACGAGTAGAGGCAAGCCTATGTCCGCATCCAGCGTCCATGTTGAAACGCGCGGGGCCGTGGCGCTCGTCACGCTGAATCGTCCGGACAACGCCAATACCCTCAACCTGCAGCTGGCCATGGATCTGCTCGCCGCTGCCATGACCTGCGCGCGCAATCCCGCCGTGCGCGCCGTCGTGCTGACCGGCGCCGGGCGCAACTTCTGTTTCGGCGGCGACCTGCGCTCCATCGCCACGAGGGACGGCGCGGAGGACGACTATCTGCGCGAGCTCACCGGCTATCTGCACGCGGCGATTTCGCAGTTCGTGCGCATGGATCCACCGGTCATCGCCGCGGTCAACGGTACCGCCGCCGGCGCGGGGGTGGGACTCGTCGCGATGGCGGATTTGGCAATCTGCGGCAAGAGCTCGACGTTCAACCTGGCCTACACCAACGTGGGCCTCACGCCCGACGGCGGCACCTCCTTCCTGCTGCCGCGGGCGATCGGCGCGAAGCGCACGATGGAGCTGCTGCTGCTCAACCGTCCCCTGTCCGCGGACGAGGCGCTGGACTGGGGTCTGGTGAACGAAGTTGCCGCCGACGACCGGCCGCTCGAGCGGGCGCACGAGATTGCCGAGCAGCTCGCACGCGGCGCGACGCGCGCCTTCGGCAGGACGAAACGGCTGATCGCGCACTCGCTCGGCGCGCTCGAGTCGCACATGGTGCTCGAGAGCGAGACCATCGCATCGCAGGCCGTCAGCCCCGACGGAGTCGAGGGTATCCGCGCGTTTCTCGAGAAGCGCAAGCCGAGCTTCTCCGGCAACGGGGCGCGCTGAGATCTTAAGCGAGGCGCGCACTCATGTTCTGGCTGATCGTGGCGTTCGGCGCGGCTACCGCCATCATCGTGGCGCGAATCTATTTCAACATGCGCAAGCTCCAGGGCTCGCGCACCGAGAGCTGGGACGCCAAGGTCATCGAGCGTCTGCGGTCGCAGGGCTATGCGCCCTTCAACAATTATCAGGTGGACTTCTTCCTCGCGCTGCCCGATGAGACGGCCTGCCGGGGCGTGCGGGCGCGGCTCGAGCCCGAGGGGTTCAGCGTGGACGTCAAGCCCATGGAGAACGATCCGGAGCTCTGCTTCAGCCTGCACGCCTCGAAAAGCATGCGTATTTGTTTATTGGCTGAAAGGCGCCTGCGGCGCTTTCAGCGGCCAGCCCACTGGCTGTTTCGTGCCCGCGGGAAAAAAGCGTGGTTTTTTCCCGCGAAACGCATGCCGGTTCGGCGACGGGCATTTCCGCGCTAGCTAGCGCTTTTCGGTCTGGCGGCGCACGGCTTCGGCGGCGGCGGCGATCGCCTCCGGGTCGCCGAGGTAGCGGCTGCGCAGCGGCTTGAGCCGCGGATCGAGCTCATAGAGCAGCGGCGCCCCGGTCGGAATGTTCAGGTCGACGATCTCGCTCTCGGGCACGTCATCGAGCATCTTGACCATGGCGCGCAGGCTGTTGCCGTGCGCGGCGACGAGCACGTTGCGCCCCATTCGCAGCTCGGGGGCGATGCGGCTGTGCCAGTAGGGCAGCACGCGCTGCAGCGTGTCCTTCAGGGACTCCGTGGCAGGCAGCTCCGCCGCATCGATGCCGGCGTAGCGCAGGTCGAGACGCGGATGGCGGTCGTCGTTCGGGTCGAGCTGCGGCGGCGGAATGTCGTAGCTGCGGCGCCAGATCTTCACCTGTGCTGCCCCGTGCTGCTCGACCGTCTGTGCCTTGTTGAGTCCCTGCAAGGCGCCGTAGTGACGCTCGTTGAGCCGCCACGAGCGCTCGACCGGAATCCACATGCGATCCATCTCGTCGAGCATGATCCACAACGTGCGGATGGCGCGCTTGAGCACCGAGGTAAACGCGAAGTCGATCGCGATCTGCTCCTGCAGCAGCTCGCGTGCGGCCTGCGCCGCTTCCTTGCGGCCCTGGTCCGACAGATCGACGTCCGTCCAGCCGGTAAACAGGTTCTCGACATTCCAGCTGCTCTGTCCGTGACGCACGAGAATCAACTTTCCCGCCACTTTGCGCAACCTCCTGAAGG
>VBNY01000229.1:0-1747 GCA_005877705.1 Gammaproteobacteria bacterium | reverse complement strand
CGCGGCGCGCATCTCGGCAAGCGTGCGTTGCCAATGGCCGAGATCCTCTCCGGCCGCCTCCACCCAGGCCGTGACGCGCGCCGGCGCGGTGCCTGTGTCCTTGCGCGCCAGAACGCGCTCCGCCAGCCGCCGGTGGATGCGCAAGGCGCCGTCGCGCAGCCCGGTGCGCGCGACCGCCTGCCAGGGTCCTTCGACGGACAGCCTTTCGATCTGTTCGCGCAGCCAGTCGAGCCCGATGCGCGTACCGACTTCGAAATACACGCGCGCCGCTTCGGCCACGCCGACGCGATGGGCGGTGGAGATCTCGACGATGTCCAGCGCGGCGTTGTGCGCTTCGAGACTGGCGACACGCGCGGCGAGCTCGGCAGGCAGTCCAGCCTCGGTTTGCTGCTTGCGAGTCTTCTCGTAGCGCTCGCGCTGCGAGCCGGTCAACACCTGGCCGATCTCCGCCTCGAGCTGGCGCACGCCGCTGCGGAACTCCGCCACCGCCGCATCGACCTGCAGCTCGCGCCTGCGCGCGGCCAGCAGCCAGTAAGTCACGTGCCGCAGCAGCCGGCTGGTCTCGAATGCGATGCCGTACTGAAGTTTGGCCGGCACCCGCGTGTCGAGCGCCTCGATCTGGGTCCACAGGTCGCGCATCTCGAAGATTTCGCGCGCCGCCGTGTAGGCGCGCGCGATCTGCGCGGGCTCGGCGCCGGTGTCCTCCTGCGCGCGCGGCACGAAAGTCGGTCCCATGCGGTTGACGAGGCTGTTGGTCGTCGCGGTGGCGATGATTTCGCGGCGCAGCCGGTGCTGGGCGATGGCGCGCGGGAAGCGCTGCCGCACGGGCGCGGGGAAGTAGCGCTCGAGCTCCGAGGACAGATAGGGGTCCTCCGGCACGTTGGAGGCCAGCAGGTGGTTGTTGAGCCAGATCTTGCTGTAGGCGAGCAGGATCGCGAGCTCGGGGCGGGTGAGCCCCGCGCCGCCCTTGCGCCGCTCGGCCAGCTCATCGTCGCTCGGCAGGAACTCGAGCGCGCGGTTCAAGTCGCCGGAACGCTCGAGCGCGCGGATCAGGTGCTGGTACTCGGCGAGCCGCGCGCTCGTCTTGAGCTCGAGCGTGCTGATGGCCTGGCTCTGCAGATAGTTGTTACGCAGCACGAGCGCTGCGACCTCGTTCGTCATGCGCGCGAGCAGCCGGTTGCGCTCGCCGCGCGCCAGCTTGCCCGCCTGCACCAGCGGGTTGAGCAGAATCTTGATGTTGACTTCGACGTCCGAGGTGTTGACGCCGGCGGAGTTGTCGATGAAGTCGGTGTTGAGCCGGCCGCCGCCGAGGGCGTACTCGACGCGGCCGCGCTGCGACAGCCCGAGGTTGCCGCCTTCGGCGACGACTTTCGCCCTGAGCTCCCCGCCGTTGATGCGCACCGCATCGTTTGCCCGGTCGCCGATCTCGGCGTTGGACTCGTGGCGCGACTTCACGTAGGTGCCGATGCCGCCGTTCCACAGCAGCGCGACGGGCAGGCGCAGAATCGCGCGGATGATCTCGTTGGGGGCGGCCGCAGCGGCCTCCAGGCCGAGCAGCGCGCGCGCCTGGGAGCCCAGCGGGATCGACTTGGCGCTGCGCGCGAACACCCCGCCGCCGGGCGAGATCTTCTTGCGGTCATAGTCGTCCCAACTCGAGCGCGGCAGCGCAAACAGACGCTCGCGCTCGGCGAGGCTCGCCGCGGCATCCGGCGTCGGGTCGAGGAAGATGTGCCGATGATCGAACGCG
>VBNY01000228.1 GCA_005877705.1 Gammaproteobacteria bacterium | reverse complement strand
GACTACTGCCGGCTTATGGGAATGTCCGGCGACCACCACTCGGAACCCCCGCGCGGCGGGATCCAGGCCCAGCTCCCGCAGATCATGCAGAACGTGAACGCCGAGACCATCGAATTCGAGCGTCAGCGTCAGCGGCAGTGCCGCCGCCCAGTCCCCCTTATCGTTGTTGCCTCGAACGGCGTCGAGCGGCGCTATGTTGCGCAGCTCCGCGAGCACCCGCGCACCGCCGATATCGCCGGCATGGATGATGTGCTGCACACCGGATAACGCGCGCAGCGCCTCGGGTCGAAGCAGTCCATGCGTATCGGAGATCAACCCGATCTTCATGTCGCAAGCGCGGCGCGAGCCCGCTTAGGTCCTCACCGCCCGTACAATCCCATCAGCTCTGTCTTGGCGATTGCGTTCGCGTTCACATTGAAGCCGATGAACGCCGGGCTCGCGTCCGCCGGCACCTCGAGCTTCGGAACCTTCAAGGCGTACAACCGCAGGTAGTAGCGATGCGGCTTGCCCGGCGGCGGGCAAGGTCCGCCATAGCCGCGCGTGCCGAAGTCCGTGCGCCCCTGCACGACGCCGCTCGGCATGAGATTCTTCTTCGGATCGCCGGCATCGGCGGGAAGCGAGCTCACCTCCGCGGGGATGTCGTACACCACCCAGTGCCACCAGCCGCTGCCCGTCGGCGCATCGGGATCGTGCATGAGCAAAGCGAAACTCTTAGTTGCCGGCGGTGCGTTGCTCCACGAGATGGCGGGAGAGACGTTGCGTCCCTTGCATCCGAAGCCGTTGAAAACCTGGGCTTCCGTCATTTTCTTGCCCTGCGCAATGTCCGGGCTGGTGAGACTGAACGTGCCGCCGGGCGCCGCGCCGCCGGCCGCCTCGTTGCCCGCCCGGGGCTCCGCTGCCGTGAGGGTCAGTGCCGCGAGCCACGAGCTCGCCATCCACGCAGTCCGCCACATTGGTGCTCTCCTCGCTGAGGTTGGCTTCGAAGAACGCGAAGTGTGCAGCGCCAGGCGCTCGGCACGCAAACGCCACAGGACACAGTAGTGGGCGATTCGTCTTCATGGTACACAAGATCAGGAAACAATCTGGGCTGACGATGTCCCAACGCAATGTTGCACTGATCACGGGCTCGACCGACGGTCTCGGCCGCGCGGTCGCGCGCAAGCTCGCGCTTGCAGGAACGGCCGTTCTGATCCACGGCCGCAGCCGGGAGCGAGGCGAACGCCTCGTCAGTGAGATCAGGGCGGATGGGGGAACGGCAACGTTTTACGAAGCCGATTTCGCTTCGCTAGCGGCCGTACGGGCGCTCGCGCAAGCCGTCCAGCGCGACCACACGCAGCTGCATCTCCTGATCAACAACGCCGGCATCGGCACGGGTGATCGCAGCGCCAAGCGCGACACGAGCGCCGATGGATACGAGCTGAGATTCGCGGTCAACTACCTCGCAGGGGTCCTGCTCACCTGGTCGCTCTTGCCGCTGCTCGTGAGGAGCGCGCCGGCCCGCATCATCAACGTGGCCTCGGTCGGTCAATATCCGCTCGACTTCGACAACCTGATGCTGACACGCGCGTACAGCGGCATGCGCGCCTACGCGCAAAGCAAGCTCGCACAGATCATGTTCACCTTCGACCTTGCCCGCGAGCTGCAGGGAACCGGCGTGACGGTCAACTGCCTGCACCCGGCGACGTACATGGACACGACCATGGTGCGGGCCGCGGGAGTCACGCCGGTGAGCGCCGTCGAGCAGGGGGCGGAGGCGGTCATGCAGCTCGCCGTGGCGGCCGATTTTCAAGCGCAGACAGGTCTATATTTCAACGGCAAGCAACGTGACCGAGCTCATGCGCAGGCCTACGACCCGGAGGCACGCCGGCGGCTCGCGGCCTTGAGCCTGCAGCTCGCGGGTCTCGGGCCGTGATTGCCGCGGGGCGGAGCCAGGCGCTCATTCGTCGGACCGGGCCTCGCGCGCTATGCTCGGCACAAGGCGCGAGGCGCGGCGGCAGTCGAGGGCACACACGGCCATGGGCATTCCAACACATGACGTGGCGAACCAGTCGGGCGAGCTCGTCGATTACAATTTGTTCACCACGAATCCCGCGCTGGTAGAGGCGCTCGCGCGGGAAGGGTCGGTGGCGGACCACGGCCGGATCGCCGCGCTCGGTGAGCGGCTCGGCACGGGCGATGCTGCCAACCGCAACCCGCCCGTGCTGAAAATCTTCGACCGCTTCGGCCGCCGCCGTGACGAGGTCGAGTTTCACCCGGCGTGGCACGAGCTCATGCGCAGACTCGTGCTGGAAGGGCTGCACACGGGCCCGTGGGCCGAGCCGCGGCCGGGCGCGCACGTGGCGCGGGCGGCCGGCTACATGCTGTGGGCCGAGATAGAGAATGGCACGCAGTGCCCCGCGACGATGACGTACGGCGCCGTTCCCGCGTTGGCGCATCAGCCGCAGGACTTCGCTGCATGGCTGCCACTGCTGCTGTCACGGCAATACGACCCGCGATTCGTCCCGACCGCCGACAAGCAAGGCGCGCTCATGGGCATGGGCATGACGGAGAAGCAGGGCGGCTCGGACGTGCGTTCCAACACGACGCGCGCCGTGCCCGCCGGCGCTCGCGGGCCGGGCCGCGAATATCGCCTCAGCGGACACAAATGGTTCTTCTCGGCTCCGATGTGCGATGCCTTCCTGGTGCTCGCGCAGGCGCCCGCCGGTCTGTCGTGTTTCTTCGTGCCGCGCTTCGTTGCCGACCGCAGCGTCAACGCGCTGCGTCTGCAGCGCTTGAAGGACAAGCTCGGCAACCATTCCAACGCCTCGAGCGAAGTGGAATTCGAGGCGGCTTACGGGCTGCTCGTCGGAGAGGAAGGTCGGGGTATCCCGGCGATACTGGAAATGGGGGTCTACACCCGGCTCGACAATGCGATCGCCTCCGCGGGCCTCATGCGCCAGTGCGTGGCTCAGGCCATTCACCACGCGCGCCAACGCAGCGCTTTCGGCCGTCTGCTGGCGGACCAGCCGTTGATGCGCAACGTGCTGGCCGATCTCGCGCTCGAATGCGAGGGCGACATCGCTCTGGTCATGCGGCTGGCGCGCGCGTTCGACACGCAGCACGACGAAGCGGAAGCGCTGTTGCGTCGTGTGCTGACTCCAGTGGCGAAGTATTGGGTGTGCAAACGCGCGCCCCCCGTGGTCGCCGAGGCGATGGAGGTGCTGGGGGGCAACGGCTATGTGGAAGAAGGGCCTATCGCACGCCGGTTTCGGGAGTCGCCGCTGAATTCCATCTGGGAAGGCTCCGGCAACGTCATGTGCCTCGACGTGCTGCGCGCGCTGGCACGCGAGCCGCGCACGCGGGATGCGCTCATGGCGTTGCTCGCACACGGCAAGGGAAGAGACGCGCGCTACGATCGGTTCTTCGATGAGCTGCATGCCGAGCTCGGTGACCTGGCGGACGGCGAGGCGCGCGCACGGCGCCTCACGGAAAAGATCGCTCTGGCCGTGCAGGCTGCGGTGCTTCTTGCGCACGGACCGGAAAAATCCGCGCACGCGTTTCTGGCGTCCCGACTGACCGCCGGTGCGCCCGCCGCCTTCGGCACGCTGCCCCGCGGCGTGGATCCGGGTGCCCTGGTGGACCGGGTCTTCCATATGTAGAGGCCAGCCTTCCACGACCTCGAGAGCTCGAGCCTCCGCCGGCCACCGTGGACCTAAGCGCTGCTGCATTTCCGCCGATATTCTGTCAAATAGAGTAAGCGATTCATGCGTACATTGCGATCGAATCGATAAAATCGATTAAACAGATTGACTCGATCTTTCCGATGCTATTACAGTGGCGCCGTTCCGCTGGAGCAGGCCGCGCGCCGCTTAGGCTTAAGGAGCGAAGTCGCCACGAGCGACGCCAAACGGGGGCCGCGCGGGAAATCGGGAGCATGAAGAAGTCAAAGCAGAAGACGCATCTCACGCCCAACGAGGTTGCTGAGTTGCTGATGGTGAACCCGGTAACCGTGCGGCAGTGGGCCGCGCGCGGCCTGCTCCGCTCTCTGACCACCCCCGGCGGCCATCGCCGCTTTCTGATGAGTGACGTCGAGGAGTTCGCCCGCAGCCGCGGCGCCACCCCGGGCGGCAGCGGCGGCCCGAGTCGCGTGCTGATCGTCGACGACGATCCACAAGTGGCCCGATTCATCGTCGGGGTCATCCAGATGCGTCACCCGCAGGTCGAAACCGACGTCGCGCACGACGGCTTCGAGGCCGGCAGCAAAGTGGAGTCATTCCGCCCGCACGCCCTGGTGCTGGATCTGATGATGCCCGGTATCGACGGATTCGAAGTCTGTCGGCGCCTGCGTGCGCGCCAGACGCTCAATCACATTCGCATCGTAGCCGTGACGGGCTTTCCGAGCCCCGATCACGTGAGTCGCATCCTCGCTGCGGGAGCGGACGCCTGTGTTGCCAAACCACTCGATCCCGAGCTGCTGCTGCAGGAGCTCGGGCTGAGCGCGGGAAGTGCGGACGTCAGGTAAGCCTGGCGCGGCACGGACAAAACGGGAGGGCCTGATGAAGCAGGGGGGAAGCGCCGCAGAGCGCGATCTGGCGGCACTGCGACTGGTCGGCATGCCGGCGTTCGTGTTGGAGGTAGACGGCCGCGTCCGACTCGCGACGGAAGCGGCGGCGCAGTTGCTGGGCCTGCACTGCTCGCAGATCGAAGGCCGATCTTTCACCTCCCTGCACGACACCGCATCGGCAGAGCAGGTGGAAAAGTGGCTCGAGCGCTGCGTGTCCGGGCCCGGAGGGCCGGTGGAATGCCTGGTGCAGATGCGGCTGCCCGAGGCGGGAAGGTTGTCCGCGCGCCATCAGGCGTGTCCGGTTGCCGGCGAGGGCGGCCAGCTCGTTCTGGTGCAGACTGCACGCGTCGAGGCGGCACCTACGCCCGTGCTGGACGAATCCAGTGCGGGGGCGATGTCGTTGCTGCTTCCGCGCAGCGCCTTCGAGCGGCAGCTGCGCGCATTGCTCGCGGATCCCGTCCGCTCGACATCCTGTCTTTTGCAGGTCGACGTTGATCACTTCAAGGTTCTGACCGACCGCTTGGGCTCCGCAGCGGGGCAGGCCGTCGTCGAATTCGTCGCACGGACTTTGATAGACGAGCTGCCGAGCCATCTCGTCGTGGCGCGCGGCGGGATCGAGACGTTCCTGGTATTTCTGCGCGACACGGCGCTGGCGGATGCCGAGCGGATCGCGCATTCGTTCTGCCGCGCCATTCGTGGGACGGGGCCGACTTGGAACCATGAAGCGCTGCACACCTCGGTGAGCATCGGCATCATCGAGTTTCAGCCCCGGATCACCAGCGCCGCGGAAGCGCTGTACGCTGTCGACACCGCCGTGCGACAGGCGCACGAATCCGGCGGTAATGCGGTGCGCTGCTACCAGTGGGATGACAGCATCATCATCCGCACGACGCAGGCGTTCAACGAGCTGCCGCGCTTGCAACGCGCGATCAACACCGGCAGCTTCGTGCTGTATTTCCAGCCGATCCGCAACCTGACCGGCCCGCCCGGGCCGGCCGCCGGAGAGCTGCTGATCCGCATGGTGGACGAGACCGGTGCGCTGCGCGGACCGGGAACCTTCCTGCCTGTCGCCGAGCGCTACTCACTCACCGCGGCCATCGACCGCTTCACCCTGCGGGCGGCTCTCGCGTGGCTTGCCGCGAATGCCCGAATGACGGAGCGCATCGGCTACATCTCCATCAACCTGGGGGGCCAGACGCTGTGCGACCCAGCGGCCTGCGACTGGTTCGAGAAGCAGGTCCGCGCGTATCCGGCGAGTGGCGCAAAACTGTGCTTCGAGATCACCGAGACCGCGTTGATCCGCAATCTGGCACCGGTGCGAGGCTTTCTCGGACGCATGGCCACGCTGGGCTGCCGCTTCGCTCTGGATGACTTCGGCACCGGTTTCTCCTCCCTCGGCTATCTGCAGTCCTTGCCGGTCGACTTCGTCAAGATCGACGGCGCGTTCGTGCGGGGGTGCGACGAAGATCCACGCGCGCGTACGCTGCTCGCGGCGATCAACGATCTGTGCCATATGCTCGGCAAGCAGACGATCGCCGAGTTCGCCGAGAAGCCCGAGATCCTGGACGTGCTGCGCGACATCGGGGTCGACTGCGCGCAGGGCTTCGCCGTGAGCCACCCGTTTCCGTTGGACGGGCTGCCGGCCTGGCTGCTCCAAAGCGATGTCGTCGCGCCGCAGTCAGCGCCCATCAGACTCCGCAGTCTCGGCTGTGGAGGCCGGATTGAGCTTCTAGCTCTACAAT
>VBNY01000227.1 GCA_005877705.1 Gammaproteobacteria bacterium | reverse complement strand
CGGCGGGTGCTGCAGAGGTTGAGGCTGCAGAGGCTGACGGTGCACGGCGTCCGGTTGATCTGTCTCGTGGAGTGGACCGCCGGAGCGGGCGCGCTGCGCGACTCTGCGGGTCGTCTCCGGCACGCGCTCGTTTTCGCTCACGATCCGCTCGATGCGCGCGGTGATTTCCCGCCGGTCGACGTTGTACACGCTGGTGGTCAGCACCGGCTCCTGCCGAGGCGCGCGCGCGAGCTGCCAACCGGAATCGTCCCGCACGTCGACCCTCGCATGCATCGACAACCCGATGCGCAGCGGATGTGCCGTGAGCTGCTGCAGGTCGAGGGCGATACGCACGGGAACGCGCTGCACGACCTTGATCCAGTTACCCGTCGCATTCTGCGCGGGCAGCAGCGCGAACGCGGCGCCGGTGCCCAGGCCGAGTCCGGCGACCGTGCCGCGGTACTCGACCCGCCCGCCGTACAGGTCGGCGATCAGCGTCACCGGCTGGCCGATACGCATGTGGGTGAGCTGCACTTCCCTGAAGTTGGCATCGACGCGCAGTCGCTCGAGGGGCACGATCGCGAGCAGCGGATTGCCGGGGGCGATGCGCTGTCCGAGCTGCACCGAGCGCTTGGCGACGTAGCCGGACACGGGAGCGCGAACACTGGTGCGTCGATAAACCAACCAGGCGCGCTCCACGGCGGTGGCGGCCGCTTGCACGTCGGGGTGATCCCCGACGCCCGTCCTGCCGATCAGCGCCACGCCGGCCGCAAGGTTCTGCTCCGCGGCCGCCAGCGCATCGCGGGCCGCATCCACCGCTTCTCGGGCGTGCGCGACTTCCTCGGAGGAAACGGCGCCGCTGTCGGTCAAATTCCCGCGGCGGTTCAGATCCGCCCGGGCCTTGCCCAGGTCTGCACGTCGCTCCGCCACGATGGCTTCGAGCTGCTCACGGTTGGTGAATACGGTGCGAACCTGCCGCACCGTTCGCGCGAGTTGCTGCTCCGCCTCGTGCAAGGCGATTTCCGCATCCGTGCTGTCGAGCCGCACGAGCTCCTGGCCGGCCTGCACATAGTCGGTCTCATCGGGGACGATGGAGACGACGGTGCCGCTCACCTGCGACATGACATCGACCAGGTCACCGGCCACGTACGCGTCATCCGTTTGCTCGTAGTGCCTGGCGTACAGCCACCAATATGCCCCTGCGCCCAGCCCCACCGCGGCGCACGCCGCAGTCAGCAGAACGAGCCATCGGCGCCGACGCCGCTGCATCATCTGCGCGTCCATGTTCGCCACGGCTTTACTGCGACGCTGACGGCGGGGAATAGCCGCCGCCGAGCGCCCGGACCAGGTCTGCGGTGAACCCGAGCCGGCGCGCCTGCAATTGCGCGCGCAGCGCCTCTGCGACCAGCACCTGGTTCTGGCTGGACAGCACGGTCAGGTAGTTGTCGAGCCCGGCGCGATAGCGCTCGAGCGTGAGCTCGTAGGAGCGCTGTGCCGCCTGCAGCGCGGTCTGCTGCTCGCTGGTTTCCTTCTCGAGAGCCCTCCAGTTCGCGACGACATCCGCGACTTCGCGCACGGCGTCAAGCAGGGTCTGGTTGTACTCGCCGACGGACAGGTCGTACTGCGCCTGCTGAGCCTCGAGCGCGCCACGGAGCTCGCCGCGGTTGAACACGGGCAGGTGCACAGCGGAACCGGCGCCGATCGTCCGGTCCGATGCGTCGAAGAGTTTCGATAGCCCGATGCTCTGCAGACCGGCGAAGGCCACCAGATTCACATTGGGATAGAACGCAGCTTCACTTGCCGCAACACCGCGCGCAGCAGCTTCCACGCGCCAGCGCGCGGCGGTCACATCGGGGCGGCGACCGAGCAGGTCCACGGGCAATGCCGCGGGCAGCACGATGCCGTCTGGCGCCGCGAGATTCGGGCGCTGCAGATCGAGTCCGCGGTCCGGGCCGGCGCCCACGAGCGAGGCCACTTGGTTGCGTGCGAGCTCGATGTTTGCCTGCACGCTCGCGACACCTGCGCGTGTGAGCGCAAGCGTGCCTTCCGACTGCTTCACGCGCGCGGTGTTCTCGAGCCCCGCGGAGACGCGTTGCTGCGTCAGATTGAGGATCGCCGTCTGCTGCTCGAGGTTGGATTGCGCCACATCGAGCAACGCGTACGAGAGATCCAGTTGGAAATACGCACGTGCAACCGCCACGGCAAGCGCCAGCCGTGCGGCCTCCCTGTCGGCGTCGGCCGCCTGCACCCCGGCGCGTGCGGACTGCAGCGCTGCCCGGTTGCGCCCCCACAGGTCGATGTCGTAGCTGAAGTCGAGCGCGATGCGAGCGTCCGTCGCAGAGCTCCCCGCAAACGGCGGCGGGTACAGACCGTGCTCGGGGTACCTCTGGCGGTTGACCTCCGCATCCACGGTCGTGGTCGGCTGACGCGCCCCGCCTGCCCTCGTCGCCTCCGCCTGCGCGGCGCGCAGCCGCGCCTGCGCGATCTCAAGTGAGGGGCTGCCCGCGAGCGCCTCATCGACGAGCCCATCGAGTTGCGGATCGCCGTAACGGCGCCACCAGCTGTCGGCCGGCCACGCCGCCGCATCGACTTGGGCGCTCGCGAGTGTGCGGCTCGCCGCGAGACCTGCGGGAGCGAGCGGCTTCTCGGCTTGCCAGTTCCCGCGCGCAACGCATCCGGCGAGCGCCAGGCATAACGCTGCGCCCAGGAACATCGCGCTCTGGCGTGCCAGCGAGGCGGCGCGTATGCGGTCGCGCACACCGGCGCTCGTGATTTCAGCCTTCATGGTTGGCGGGTTGTCCATTGTCGATCATCCGACCGAGATAGTGCTTGAGTTCGGCGATTTCCGCGGCGCTGAAGCCGGCGAGGTGGCGCTCGAGCACGCGAATCGCGGTCGTGCGCAACCGGGGCAGCAGCGCACGGCCGGAGCTGGTGGTGCGCAGAAACACGACCCGGCGATCGTCCTTGCCGCGCTCGCGGCGCACGAAGCCCTTCTCCTCGAGCCGGTCGAGCATGCGGGTCATGGATCCGGTGTCGTAATGCTTGGTGCGGCACAGATCCGCCGCCGTCTCGGCCGTGCCCTCGGCGAGATGCTTCAACACGGAGTACTGCGCCCCGGTGAGACCGAACGGCTCGAGCTGCGCATCGAGGCTGGTCAGCAACGCGGTGCGCGCACGCGCGATGAGCAGCCCGACGCTCAGGACGTCCGGTGACGTCTGCGTCTCGCGCTGGTACTGCGGCTTGATCTTCGCGCTGCGGACCATAAGCGGTTCTTGCTATTCTAAAATGCTGTCAGTCAAGATTGCTGTCAACAGGACTACTGCCTTGGCAGCTATTTCTCACCGGAAGGACGCGCTTGTCAAGCAGAAGAACTCCCACCTCGATCGCGTGCGCGGCCGTTCGCGACCTCACGTTGCTCGGGGCGTTGTCCCTGCTCGCTGCCGGCTGCGGCCAGTCGGCGCAGGCACCGCCGCCGGCCCCGACCGCGCAGGTCGCCGTCGTGACGGCGCGCTCGCAACCCGTCCCGCTCACGCGCGATCTCGTCGGCCGTCTCTCAGCCACGCGTGTAGCCGACGTACGCGCGCGCGCCGCGGGTGTTCTGCTCAAGCGTCTATACAAGGAAGGCTCGGATGTCCAGCAGGGGCAAGTCCTGTTCCAGATCGATCCGGCTCCGCTTCAGGCCGCGCTGAGCGGTGCGCTGGCCGCCCTCGCGCAGGCGCAGGCGAACGCCACCAACGCGCACGTCAGCGCCCAGCGTGATCGCGAGCTGATTGCGAGCGGACTCGTCTCCAGGTCCGATCTGGACAACGCCGAGGCTGCCGAACGCTCCACTGCCGCAGCCGTGCTGCAGGCACAAGCGAATGTCGACACTGCGCGCATCAATCTCGGT
>VBNY01000226.1 GCA_005877705.1 Gammaproteobacteria bacterium | reverse complement strand
GTAGACGGCACTCTGGCCGGCAAGCCGCGGCCACTCGGGGTTGGTGCTGTTGCCATTCGGGCCATGACAGGCGGAGCAGACGGCGGACTTGGTCGCACCGTCCTTGGCCGAGCCGTCTGCAAAGGGCATGGTGGAGGCACCCTTCGTCTGGGCGCGCGCCGGTGGCACGGCGAGAGCAAAGCCCAGCGTAGCTGCCAGCGCCGCCAGCCCGATGCAACCGACTGCGATCGTCTTCGGCATTGTTTTCGTATCCGCTTTCGGCCCGTAGTGCGAGGGCGGCGAATTGTACACTACGGCCGTGCAACAGCCGTTTCCCAGCCGCAGCGGATTTCCCCAGGCGCGATTTCTGCTCAGCGCCGCCGCACCGGGGCAGTTTCCGCCCGACCGGGGCGCCGAGGTCGCTTTCGTGGGCCGCTCCAATGCGGGCAAATCGAGCGCCATCAACGCGATCGTCCGGCGCCAGGGCCTCGCCCGCACCAGCAAGGCGCCGGGCCGTACGCGCCTGCTGAATTTCTTCGAGCTCGCGCCGCTGCAACGTATCGTCGACCTGCCGGGCTACGGCTATGCGAGCGCGCCCGCGGTTGAGCGGCGCGCGTGGGGACCTTTGATCGAGGCGCTGCGCAGCCGCAGCTCGTTGCGGGGGCTGTTCGCGATCGTGGATGCCCGGCGCGGCATCGGGGCCGGGGACGAGACGTTGCTCGAGTGGGCAGCGCCCGAGCACCGCGTGCATGTGCTGCTGTCGAAGGCAGACAAGCTGAGCCGCAGCGAGGCGGCTCAGGCGCTGCGAACCGCTCAGGCAGCGCTGCGGGGTCGCGCTACGGTGCAGTTGTTCTCAGCTCTGGCCAAGACGGGAGTTGACGAGGCCCAGTGCACCCTCGCGCAATGGCTCGAGGGGTCTGCCTCTTGATATGCGCCGCACGTAAAAGACCCCGATGGCCTCTATTGAAGCCATCGGGGCAGACTAACCCGGCACAGGTCTCATGAACCGGGTTGACCCGCTCAGGGAGGGAAGCGGGGAGTGCAATGCACTCGAAAAATTAGACGCCTGACCCGTAGAGAAGTTCCGGGCGGCTTCGGAGAAAGAACCCCATCCCAATCAGAGACTTGGCGCTTGTGTTGTATCGTCCACGCTACAGTATATTGAGCATCACTGCGAGCGTGTAGACCTTCACTCCGTCGGTATTGTTCATGTTGAACCGCTCGTATTCGAGCCGCCCGGCAAGGTTGCCGAAGTGCAGCTGTGCGCCGGCGCCCCAGGCGAACTCCGTGCCACGGTCGGACGCCGCGAATAGCGCCGGACTGGTCGTGGTCCCGCTCAACTGCCAGCGGGCCAGTCCCGCCTTTCCGTACAGGTCCAGCATCGGCACGGGAAGTGGCAGAAAGCCCACGGCATAGGCCGCGAAGGCCTTCGCGTCAGCGTGCGCGTTCGAGCCGCCGACGCTGCGCGTCTCGTTCCCGAGATACAGGTAGTTGGCCTCGAGCGCCAGCGGGCTGATCGGCCGCAGGCCGGCGAACACCTTCCAATCGGTGTTGTTGATGTTCAAGCCGGCAGCGAAGATGTTGTCGACCTGCGCCCGGGTGACGCCGGCGCCAACATACACGCCGGTGGTGCCGGCGGCGGCGGCGCGCGCGCCAAGCATGAGCGCCATCACGAGTAGAAGTTTCCGCACGACTGCACCTCCAGCGGGGTCCCCGGGAAATCGAGCATCTTGCCAGTCGGACGTTGCTCACTCGTACAGCCGAGCTCGATTTCCTGGGGTGCTTTGGCTAATGGGCCTCGTCCCAGTTGGCCCCCGTGCCAAGGTCAATTCGCAGCGGTACCTGAAGTTCCGCGGCCTCCGCCATGCGATCGTGTACCGCCGCGGCAACCGCTGCAGTCACATCGGCGCGCACCTCGAGCACCAGCTCGTCATGCACCTGCATGATGAGACGCGCCGGCGCGTCCTCGCGCTGGCACCAGGCGTCCACGGCGATCATGGCGCGCTTGATGATGTCGGCGGCCGTGCCCTGCATCGGCGCGTTGATGGCGCTGCGCTCGGCGTACTGTTGGGTCTGTTTGTTGCCCGAACGGATGTCGGGCAGATACAGCCGCCTGCCGTACACGGTCTCGACGTAGCCGGCCTCGCGCGCCCGCTGCCGCGTTGCGTCCATGAAGCGCCTCACTCCGGGGTAGCGCTGGAAATAGCGCTCTACATACGTCTGCGCGGCGCCGCGCTCGATGCCGAGCTGGCGTGCGAGCCCGAACGGCGACATTCCATAGATGAGTCCGAAGTTGATCGTCTTCGCGAGGCGGCGCTGATCGGGGGTCACCGCCGCGAGCGGCACGCCGAAAACTTCCGCCGCGGTCGCCTGGTGCACGTCGCGATCCTCCGCGAAGGCGGCCAGCAGACCTTCATCTCCAGACAGATGCGCCATGATGCGCAGCTCGATCTGCGAGTAATCCGCGGCCATCAGCAGGTAGCCCGGCGCCGCGATGAACGCCTGGCGGATGCGCCGGCCCTCCGGCCGGCGGATGGGGATGTTCTGCAGGTTGGGGTCGGAGGACGACAGCCGGCCGGTCTGCGCCACCGCCTGGTGATACGAAGTATGAATGCGTCCGGTGCGCTCATTCACCAGCTCGGGCAGCTTGTCGGTGTAGGTTGATTTGAGCTTGGCGAGCGCGCGATGCTCGAGCACGATGCGCGGCAGCCGGTAGGAAGCGGCCAGCTCCTCCAGCACGTCCTCGGCCGTGGAGGGTTGGCCCGTCGGAGTCTTGCGCAGCACCGGCAGCTGCAGCTTCTCGAACAGGATCTGCTGCAGCTGGCGGGGCGACTCGATGTTGAATTCGTGTCCGGCTTCCTTGTGCGCCTGGGCCACGAGCTCCTGCAGCTGCTGGGTGATCTCGCGGCTCTGCGCCCGCAGCAGCTGCCGGTCGATCAGCACGCCGTGCTGCTCCATGCGCAGCAGCACGGGCAGCAGCGGCTGCTCGAATTCCTCATAGAGCCGGTGCAGCGCGGGCACGCTCTCGATCTTCGGCCACAGCGTCCGATGCAGGCGCAGTGTCACGTCCGCGTCTTCGGCGGCGTACTGCGCCGCCCGGTCCACGGGCACCTCGTTGAAGGTCAGCTGCTTAGCGCCCTTGCCCGCGACTTCCTCGTACGCGATCGTGCGCATGCCGAGATAACGCAGCGCCGTCGAGTCCATGCCGTGGTTTGTGGCGACGCTGTCCCAGACATAGGACTCGAGCATCGTGTCGAAGCGCATGCCGGCGAGATTGATGCCATAGTTGGCGAGCACGTGCGCGTCGTACTTGAGATGGTGGCCGAGCTTTGCGCGCTCGGGATCTTCGAGAATCGGCTTAAGCGCAGCGAGCACCCGGTCACGATCGAGCTGCTCAGGCGCACCCGCGTAGTCATGGTGCAAGGGCACGTAGGCAGCCACGCCCGGCTCGATGCTGAACGATACCCCGACAATCTCGGCGCGCATGTAGTCGAGGCTGGTCGTCTCCGTATCGAACGCAAACAGCTTGGCCGTCCGCAGCGCCTCCAGCCAACGCTCTAGATCCTGCCACTGCGTGATCGTCTCGTACCGGGGTTCAATCTTCGCAACATCCGGCACGACATCGCCGCGCGAGTCGCTTGCGTCCGCAGCGTTGCCGACCGGCGTGGCCGGCGGCGTTACGTTTGCGCCATCGAGCTGTCGTAGCAGTGAACGCAGCTCGTAACGCGTGTACAGCTCGCGTAACTGCTCGGTGTCCGCTGCCCCGGGCAGCAGCTCGTCAACCGAGAGCGGCAGATCGAGATCGGTGTGGATGGTCGCCAGCTTGCGCGACAGCTCGAGTGTCACGAGGCCCGCGCGCAGATTCTCCCCTACTTTGCCGCCGATCTCCTGCACGTGGGCGATGAGGTTGTCGAGCGTGCCGTATTGCTCGAGCAGTTTGGCCGCAGTCTTCGGTCCCACCTTGTCGATGCCGGGAATGTTGTCGGAGCTGTCGCCGATGAGCGCGAGGTAGTCGATGATCTGTTCGGGCTGCACGTCGAACTTTGCCTTGACGCCCGCCCGATCCAGCACTGTGTTGCTCATGGTGTTGATCAGCGTGATGGAGCCGTCGACGAGCTGCGCCATGTCCTTGTCGCCGGT
>VBNY01000225.1 GCA_005877705.1 Gammaproteobacteria bacterium | reverse complement strand
CACAGATCTGGCACGCCCAGGAGCCGCGCGGGGCGCGCGTGGTACACGTGCCACGGACCGCGGACGGCTACATTCCGCTCGCGGAGTTCGCAAAAGCCATTGATGAACGCACGCAGCTGGTCGCGGTCACGCACGTCTGCTTCCGCAACGGCGCCAAGTTGGATATTGCGGGGATCGTGCGTCTGGCACGCGCGCAGGGCGCGAAGGTGCTGCTCGATTGCTATCAGTCCGTCGGCTCGCTCGACATCGACGTCAAGGCGCTGGATGTCGACTTCGCAGCCGGCGGCATGCTCAAGTACCTGCTCGGCACCGCCGGCATCGGCTTCCTTTATGTCCGTGATGCGTTCGTGAAATCCCTGGTACCAACCAACAGCGGGTGGTTCGCGCAGGAAAACATCGCCGCGATGGATATCACCGCCAACCGGCCCTCGCCCACCGCGCGCCGCTTTGAAGCCGGCACGCCGGCGGTGGTCAACAGCTACGCCGCCGAGGCGGGCCTCAAGTTCCTGCTGGAAGTCGGCACACCCGCGGTCGAGAAGCGCGTTTACTCGCTGACACGGCGCTGCATGACGCGCCTGGAAGAAATCGGCTGGCCGAGCGTCACACCCGCGCAGGACGAGCGCCGCGGCGCTACCGTTGCGGTTCCGTCACGCGACAGCGCCCAGCTCTGTGCGGAACTCATGAAGCGTGACATCGTCACCTCGCATCGGGATGACAACGCCCGGGCGAGCTTCCACTTCTACAATAACGAGGATGACGTCGAGGCGTTCATCGCGGCTATGAAGCAGTTGCGCGGCAAGTTCGCGCCCTGACTCCGCGGGTGCTCGCGCGCGACTTGTAACGCTTAGCCCGGTGCCGCCGCAAGACGGAGGCGCACTGATCAGGTGAATGGGGGTGCTGTGGACATTCGAGTGTTGCGCGGGCCGCAGGTGCGTGCCTTGCTGCCGATGCGGGAATGCATCGATCTGATGCATCGGACCATGCAAGCGGTCTCGGAGCGCCGCGTAGTGCAGCCGTTGCGCTCGGTACTCAGGATGCCGGCTGACCGGGGCATGCTCGGCAACATGCCAGGCTATCTCGCCGAGCCCGAATGCTTCGGGGTCAAGCTCGTGAGCTTGATTCCGCGCAATAAGCCGCCGCAATACTCATCGCATATCGGACTTGTCGTGCTGTTCGAGATCGAGCACGGCCAGCCAGTGGCGCTGCTGGATGCCGCCGAGATCACCGCGATTCGTACCGCGGCCGCGAGCGGCCTGGCGACGCGGCTGCTGGCCCGGCCGGATGCCGGCGATCTCGCCCTCCTCGGGGCCGGAGAACAGGCGAGGAGCCATCTCGAGGCGATGCTGACTGCGCGCGCTCTGCGCCGCGTCCGAGTGTGGGCCCGGGACCAGGGCAAGGCCGCCCGCTTCGCCGAGGTGGAGGGGGCGAGACACGGCGTTCGCATCGAGGTCTCACCTGCGCCGCGGGAGGCGGTCAGCGGCGCCGATATCATCTGCACCCTTACCAAAGCCCGCGAACCGATCCTGATGGGAGAATGGCTGCCGGCGGGCGCTCACCTGAATGTGGTCGGCTCCAGCATCGCAACGACCGCAGAGATCGACACCGAGGCCGTCGTGAGGTCGCGGTTTTTCGTCGACTGTCGCGAATCGACCGTCAATGAAGGCGGTGAGTACCTGCGAGCGCTCAAGGCCGGGACCATCACTCCCGAGCACATTCTGGCCGAGATCGGCGAGGTCGCTAACGGCTCGAAGGCGGGACGTGAGTCGCCGCGCGACGTGACGCTCTACAAGTCCTTGGGGATCGCGGCACAGGACCTCGCCTCTGCACACTACGTGCTCGAGAAGGCGCGCGCCGCAGGGATTGGCCAGACCGTTCAGTTCTGAAGTTGATCGGGGCGGCAACAACATGGCTCGAACAAAACGCCGGAAAAGCCCTCCTGTTGCGGTGAAGCCCGCAGGCGAGCGCTTGTTCGACGACTTTCTTCCCCATCTGATTACGCGCCTGGCGTATCAGCTCAACGCCGACCTGGTCGAGAAACTGCAGCGTGAGGACATCAACGTCACACGCTGGCGAATCCTGGCCGTGCTCGCCATGGGCGACGGCATTACCATCAGCGAGATCATCGACCGCGCCATGATGCAGCAGTCGGCGCTCAGCCGGGTGCTGATGAACATGGAGACGGAGGGATACCTGCGCCGTGTGCCCCGCAGTGACGACGCGCGCTACGTGGAAGTCTTCCTGACGGACAAGGGTCGCGCGCTATTCAACTCCCTCAACGTCGTCGTGCGCCGGCGGCAGAACCGGCTGCTCAAGGGCTTGTCGGCGCAAGAGGTCGCGGCCGCCTTCGCGCTGATCCGCCGCCTCAGCAGCAACATGCTCGAGTGATCGCGAGCGCGCGCCGCGCGGTGCTTGAGGCCTTGATGCTTTAGGCCTAAATTTGATATTTCATATGATAAGTCATATTGTAGCGCGCGCAACCTGGCAGCTCGAACGAGGGAGGGGTTGATGCACGCGCACGTGTCTGTATCTCGCGCGCTCGCGCGGTTATTGTCTGCCGCAACTACCGGCGTCGCGGCGCTGCTGACGGGCGGGCCGGCTGTGGCGGCGGACGCGCCGCCCGCAGCGACGCAGCCTGCCGCCGGCGCGGCATCCCTGGAGGAGATCACGGTCACAGCCAACAAGCTGAGCGCGCAGGCAGCGATCGACGTGCCGGGCGCCATCCAGGCGATCAGCGGCGATGCCCTGCAGCGCGAGGGTGCGGCGCAGTTCATCGACATTGCGCCCAAGATTACCGGCCTGCAGATCCAGGACCTCGGACCCGGCGACAAGAAGTACATCATCCGTGGCATCAACTCGACGGGCGATGCCACGACCGGCGTGTATTTCGATGAGGCGGTGATCAGCGGTTCGAACGCCAACGACGGCGGCGGACGCCAGGCCGACCTGGGACTCTTCGACCTGGAGCGCGTCGAGGTGCTGCGTGGTCCGCAAGGTACGCTGTACGGCGCGAGCTCCATGAGCGGCACAATCCGCTTCATCACCAAGAAGCCGCAGCTCTTCTCCTTCGGCGGCTACGCGACCGGCGAGCTCTCCAATACGGACAACGGTGGCGGCAACTACAACCTCAATGGGGCGCTCAATCTGCCGATCGTGGAAGGCAAGCTGGCCGCGCGCGCGGTGGGCTGGACGATCAACAACAGCGGCTACATCGACCAGATCCGTATTCCGGCGGGCCTGTTGCGCGGTGTGAACAACGAGCGCACCGAAGGCGGGCGTGTGCAGCTGCGCTACGCCCCAACGGACGAGCTCGACATCGTCGGCGCGCTAACGGTGCAATCGACCCACTCCGACGGATCCTCGCGCTATACGCCGCCGGGCGTAATGTCCTACGGCAACGCGGCGGCCGGTCTTGCGCCCGTGTCTGGCGGCGATCTGCTGAACACCGACATCACGCGCAGCCCGTGGGACGACCGGCTGCAGATCTACAGCCTGACATCGAACTACAGGTTCTCCTCCGGTACGCTGACTGCAACCGTGAACGAGTTCGACCGCAAGGTCGACTTCAACTTCGATTCCACCCCGATTCTGGTCTCCTTCGGCGTACCGGCTCCAGCCGAGACGCTCGAGCCGCAGCGGCGGCGTGTGGGCTCCGCGGAAGTCCGCTACGCCTCGAGCCTGAGTGGACCCGTCAATCTGGTGTTCGGGGGATTCGGGCAGCACGAGAACACGGATTTCACCGTGCACGTGGTCCGCACCAACAGCCTGGGTGAGCTGCGCGGCCCCTTCAGCCCGCTGAACGCCGACGATGCGCTGCTGCATCCGGACACGGGCAACACATACTTCGGCCGCTTGGACACTCGGGTCAGCAAGTCGTACGCCGGGTTCGGCGAGCTGACCTGGGCGGCTGTGGACAAGCTCACCTTCATCGCTGGGGCGCGCTACTTCCATGAGATCCTGGACGCCGTGCAGCGCACGACGCATCCGTTCGGCGGCTTCGGCCCCGGCAACACCGATCCGCCACCCAACCACGAAACCTTCAGCTGCTTTACGCGACCTTCTCGCAGGGCTTCCGCGGCGGCGGCCTCAATCCCGCCAATCTGCCCTTTGCCTCCGGAATTCCGCGGGGCTTCGGGCCCGACTCGCTCAACAATTATGAGCTCGGCGCCAAAGGCCGGCTGCTCGGCGGCGTGTTCGAATACGATACCGCGGCCTACCTGATCCACTGGAACGACATCCAGATCACCGAAGTCGATCCGACCGGAGCCTTCCCGTTCGTTGCCAACGCGGGCGATGCCCGCGTCAAAGGCTTCGAGGCCTCGATCGATACGCGCCCGATCGAGCACCTCACGTTGACGCTGTCGGGTTCGTACCAGGATGCGGTGCTGACGACTGATCAGCCGGTCATTCCTGGCAACAAGTTCACTGGCCGCGAGGGGGATACGGTGCCGAACGTGCCGAAATTTCAGGGCAGCTTCGGGGTCGACTACACGGCGCCGCTGACAAGCTCCCTGAGCGGAACGGTGGCGGCCGATCTGAGCTACCGCGGTGACACTCACAATCAGGTGCGAACCGATAATCCGGCCAATGTGAACCTCGCCTCCTACACATTGGTCAATCTGCGGGCCGCGATCACGGCATCGGGCTGGACCACGACAGTCTTCGTGCGCAATCTCACCGATGAGCGTGCGCAGATCGATGCGATCAATTCGAGCCAGGATCCGCTGGCGCTGATCACTGTGCGCCC
>VBNY01000192.1 GCA_005877705.1 Gammaproteobacteria bacterium | reverse complement strand
GGCGAACTCGGCATAGTAGGCAACACAGTCGGCGGCAAACGGTACATCGACAGCGAGCGAGTTGCCGATCGGCTTGCCGACATCGAGCGTCTCCAGCGCCGCGAGGCGCTCCAGGTCTGCTCGCATCAGCTCCGCGAAGCGCAGCAGAACGCGCTTGCGCTCCTTGGGCTCCGTGCGCCGCCAGACACCGCGCTCGAAGGCGGCGCGCGCCGCGGCCACGGCAGACTCCACGTCAGCGGCCTCACAACGCGCGACCTGGGCAATGACGCGACCATCTATCGGGCTGATGTCCTCGAACGTGCGACCCGAGTTGGCTGCCACCAGTTGGCCGTTGATGAGAGCGCGGCCTTCGGGCCGCAGCCCGCCCGCGACTTGCACCCATTCCGAGCGGCTTCTGGCCGCAATACGCGTGTCCATGGTGTCAGTGCTCCGTGAGTACCGCCGTGGCGAAGGTCAGCAGGTCGGCATCGCCGACGGCGCGCCGATTCGACCTGCGCATGGGCTCGTTTTCGGGCTGCGCCATCTGCTGCGCCAGCTGTGCGGGCGTGATGTCGTCGTAGCCCTCACCCGACAGGGCGATTTTGACGCCCACCGAACGCAGCAGCCGATCGAAGGCGGCCGGGAGCCGGCGCGCATCGGCCGCTTCGCCCATCGCCGCCGCAGCCGTTGCGAACGGCCCGTCATCGCCCTGCACACTCCACGCAAGAGTTGCGCGCAGCGCGAGGCCGACCGCACGCCCGTGATGCACAGGACGCAGCGACGCCAGAGCGTGGCCGATGTTGTGAGCAATAGCGGTACCGCAGTTGTCGATGCCGATGCCGGCAAACGTCGCCGCCCACTGCAGCCCGGCGCGTGCACTGAGGTCGCCCGGAGCGCTGACCGCGCGTTCCAGATGCCTCACCACCAGCCGGATCGCCTCGTGGCAATACAGGTTGTTGGCGGGATGGGCGTTGCGATTGGTCGAGGCTTCGATGGCGTGAACGAGCGCATCGATGCCGGTCGCCGCCGTGAGGTGCGCCGGCAGGCCGGTCGTCAGGGTCGGGTCGAGCAGGATGACATCGGCCTTGAGCTCATCGCCCCACAACCACACCTTCGCGCCATCGGGATCTGAGAGGACTGCCGTGCGAGTCGACTCGGACCCAGTGCCGGAAGTCGTCGGCACGCAGATGCTGAGGAGGCGTCCGGCGGGAAACGGGTTGGCGCACAGCCCGTAATGCCGCGAGCTGGCACGGCCGGCGGCAATCGCCGCGACCGTCTTGCCCAGATCCATGGCCGAGCCGCCACCCAACCCGACGACCACGGCTATCTGCTCTCTGCGCGCGAGCTCCGCAGTAGAGTCCGCCTGCGCCATCGTGGGGTCGCTCTTCACTTCGTCGAATACCGTGGTGCGAGCGCCCGCTGCGCGCAGAGCCGCTGCGGCGGTGTCGATCATTCCCGTTGCCCGCAGACCCGGATCGGCGACCAGCAGCACACCGGCGGCCTGCTCGAGGCCCGACACGACGGTGCCGAGCGTCTCCAACGCCCCCGCGCCTTGAATGATCCGCGGGACGCGATCCAGTGTGACAGGGCTCATGGTGTGCGGCCTGCGACCGCGAGCTGGCGGCTGACAGAGTTGAGGGTCGGCGTGCTCCCCTGCCGTGTCACGGTGACTTCGGACTGTAGAAAGGGTTTCCGACGCTGGCGAGTCCCTGTTCGAGCTCGGCTCGGCTGGGCCAGCCGGCCGTCACGGCGCGCTTGACCGCCGCGCGCGCGGCGGCCTTGTTGTTGAGATAAACCGCATCGGCGTTGTCGGCGTTCCAGTCGACCCACACGAGCGCAATACTGATCCAGTTATCCTCGGCCTCGGGCGGCAGCACCCCATCGAGGACGGCACGCGTGATCCCCGCGGCCACGCCGGCCTGCGCGGGTCCCCAGGTCAAGTGCTCGTGTTGGGTGTTGCGCAATACCGCCTTCGCAATGAACAGCGTCGCCGGCTTGACCGGCAGATTCGGCTTGAGCACGGCCTGGAAAGGAATGTGTCCCGGGGCGGGGCTCGCGGCCGCCGTCGCAAACGCCCCGGCGAGCGGTCCCTGCTTGGGACCCAACAATAGATTGATGTGCGCGGCGTTGCCGCCGCTGCCTTCGAAGCCTTCGCCGACGTAGAGCATGCTGGTCACCTTGTGCGGAACTCTTGCGGGGATTTGCGGGCCCTCACAGGCTGCGCGGGCGCCGGATGGGGTTCGAGTCGTTGATCTCGTCGCGCGGCCGATAGGGCTCCTCGAGAAAGGCTTTCTCTTCGGGCGTCAGAGTCAGCGTTGCGGCGGCGACGGCGATCTCGACCTGCTCAGCCGAGTCGGCGCCGATCAGTGGCGTGGTGATCTTCGGATTGGCGGCGACCCAGGCAAAGGCAATATGCGCCGCAGTCACGCCGCGGCGCTTGGCGGCCTCGCGCACCCGCCTCGCAATCTCACGATCGATCTCGTCGCCGTAGTAGTTCATGTAGGGGTCGTGCGCCGTGCGCGGTGTATCGGTCGCGCCGGTGAGATAGCCGCGCGCCAACGGGCTGAACGTCGTGACGGCAATGCCCTGATCCTGGCAGTAGGGAATCATCTCCCGCTCCTCCTCGCGGTACAGGAGGTTGTATTGGCATTGCATGTTGACGAACGGCGTCCAGCCGTGCGCACGCGCGGTGTAGTTCAGCTTGGCAAACTGCCACGCGTACATGGTCGAGGCGCCCAAATAGCGCGCCTTGCCTGCCTTCACGATGTCATGCAGCGTCTCCATCGTCTCCTCGACCGGAGTCTGCGGATCGAACGCGTGAGCCATGTAAATATCGACGTAGTCCGTGCCGAGCCTGCGCAGCGACCGATCGATCGAGGCGAGCAGGTGCTTGCGCGACAGCCCCTTGTCGTTGGGATCCTCGCTCATCGGATAGAAGACCTTGGTGGCGAGCACCAGCTCCTCGTTGCGGCCGGCCGAATACCAGTCCGCCATGTCGAAGAACGTGATCCCCAGATCGAGCGCGCGCTGCAGGATGGGGATCGCGCGCTCCTCATCGTGCACCCATCCTTTCCACGCGGAGCTCCCCAGAGACATGGTGCCGAGGCAGACTCTGGAGACCGTGAGCCCGGTCTGCCCGAAGCGGAGGTACTGCATCTTGAAGCCGCTGATCGCGCCCGCATGCCTTGAGGGGGACGAGAGCCTTGCACGGACTGAAGCGCCGCGCAAAGCGGATAAAAGGCATAGCCATATCGAAAAATGGCATTGGATCATAGCGCCCCGCTCGCAGGAGGCTTAGGTTGCATGACGGGCGCTGCACCACAATGGCACTATTCCGGGCGCGCGCGGCCTATCGTGAGCCGCTGCGCCGGGCCCGAAGCGCACCGCGCGAGGGGGTCTGTGCCGCTACCAGGAGGCGGGATTGTGGCAAAGCCGACGATCGGTCGACGCTGGCTGCCGTTGATCGCCTTGCGGTCCTTCGAGGGCGTCGCCAAACATGGCAGCTTCACCGCTGCCGCCAACGCGCTGCTGATCTCGCAAAGCGCCCTGTCGCGCCACGTCATCGCCCTCGAAACCCTGCTCGGAGCGCAACTGTTCGAGCGGCGCCCGCACTCGCTCACGCTCACCAAGGCGGGACAACATCTTCTGCCCGCTGTGATGAAGTCCTTCGATCGGCTGGAGTACGCGCTCAATGACATCCGCAATGAGACCACGCCTGCCGTCAGAACGCTGCGCGTGCAGATGCCGCCGAGCTTCGCGTCGCACCTGGCTGTGCCGATCCTCAAGGAATTCCCGCGCGCCAGCTCGGAAGTGGAAATCGACCTGGTGAGTCCCTACGGAGTCGGGCCGCCCCTTAGCGATGTCGACGTCGCCGTCGTCTACTCGAAACCGATGGTCACCGACCTGGTGACTGATCTATTGTGGTCCGTGCACCTGAGCATGCTGTGCCATCCTGAGCTCGCCGCGCGCCACGCCGGCAAGGACCCGGCGGCGTTCATCGCGGCCAACGAGATCATCCACGTGCGCATCGCGGATCTGCCCCGGCATCACTTGTGGTCGCAGTTCGTGCGCCAGGCCGGCCTCGGCGCGCTCAACATCGAGCGCGGCCTGGTGTTTGATACGGCACTGCTGGCTGTCCAATACGCCCTGAGTGGCGAAGGCATCGTGCTCGTGGACACCAACCTCTTCAGCGAGGACCTGCGCGCCGGCCGCCTCGTGCAGCCATTCGACATCGCCCTCGATGAGGGCTACGGGTATTATCTGATCATCCATCCGGAGGCTTTGAGCGATGCGGCCGTCGCCCTGTTTCGCTCCTGGCTCATCGAGCGATTCGGCATCCCGCCCTCCGCCGCAGCGCGCGCGGGGAGTGCGCTCGCGTGACAGCAGTGCGCGCGGCAGCGCTGTCCCCCGATGAGGCAGGGAGCTCGCCATCGTTAGCAGCCCGCTGGTACGTGCTGGTGATGATGTGCTTGGTGTACACCCTCAGCATTGCCGATCGCTACGTCGTGTCGACGGTGCTCGACCCGATCCGGGTTGAGCTGGGGCTTACGGACTCGGGCGTCGCGTGGCTCACCGGGGCCGCATTCGGGTTGTTCTATGTCGTCCTCGGATTTCCCCTGTCGTGGCTGATCGACAGGAAAAGCCGCCGCAACATCGTCGCCGCCTGCTTGGTGCTGTGGTCCGTGATGACCTCCGTTTGCGGGCTGGCGCATACCTCGCTGCAGTTCTTCCTGGCGCGCGTGGGGGTCACGGTAGGAGAGGCCGGCGGCACCCCGGGCGCAAATTCGCTGCTCTCGGACTACTTTCCCGCCGAACGGCGCGCCATGGCACTGACCGTGTTCTCACTTGGCGCCCCGTTTGGAGCGTGGGTGGGTTACAACGTCGCCGGAGTCATCGCCGACCACTACGGATGGCGCGCGGTGTTTTATGCGCTCGGCGTGCCCGGTGTCCTGGCCGGTATCGCGGTGTGGCTCACCGTGCGAGAGCCCAAACGCGGCTGTCTCGATAGTGAGGACGACGGTGATGCCCCTGGGATTCTTGAAACCATGCGCTTCCTCTGGCGGCAGCGCTCTGCCGTGCACGTGATGATTGGCAGCGCCGTTTGCGCACTGTGGGGCTGGGGCCTGATGTACTGGACGCCAACCTTCCTGCAACGCACTTACCACCTGACGCCGGGCGAAGCCGGCCACCATCGCGACCGGGTGGCTGATGGCACGGCCCATGATGGCCGATTCCCGACGCATCGTGTGGCTCCTGGGCGCTGGCATCGGCGTTGCGACGCTGGCGTCCGGGGTGGCCTACTACACGCACGACCTGGCGCTCGCGAAAGCGATGTTCTGGATCTTCATACCCTCCATCTACTTCTATATCGGTCCCTGCTTCGGTTTGCTCAATAACCTCGCGCAGTGCCGGATGCGCGCCATGTTCTGCGCCATGACGCTGTTTCTGGCCAATTTTGGCAATCTCGTCATCGCGCCCCCGCTCATCGGCAGGTTGAGCGACTGGTTCCTGCCGCACGTGGCCTCGAATGCCGCCTCGCTGCGGCTCGCCATGCTGTGTCTGGTGCCGACAGGACTGTGGGCGACCCTGCACTATTTCCTCTCGGCACGCGATCTGATGAAGGACCAGCAGCGCGCGATTGGGGTCAATGCCTAGCGGCTGCGATCGGACACGAGCCTCGGTAGGTGCATCGGGCGCTTCAGCGCAGCTCGAGCGGTACCCGCTGACTGACTCCGCACAGCAGCTCGTAGGGAATCGTTCCGGCGTGCCGCGCGATTTCCTCCACGGGCAGCCCATTGCCCCACAGGACGACGGGCGTACCGACATGCACATCCGCCAGGCTGGTAACATCTACCGCGATCATGTCCATCGACACGCGTCCGGTGAGCGGCACCCGCTGGCCGTCCACCAACACGGGCGTGCCACTCGTTAGGTTGCGGGCGAGCCCATCGCCGTAGCCCGCGGCCACGATCGCAATGCTGGAATCGCGCGCTGCCCGCCACGCGCCGCCGTACCCGACCGTCTCTCCCTTCGGAACCTGCCGCATGGCGATCACGGAGGTCTCCAGACTCATGGCCGGGTGCAGACCCAGCTCCGTTCCCGAGCGATCCGCGAACGGCGAGGCGCCGTACAACGCCAGCCCAGGCCGAACCCAGTTGCAACCGAGCAGGGCCGCACCGAACAGGCCGGCAGAGTTTGCGATGCTGGTCGTGTAATCGAGACCCTGAGTCGTCGCCCGGAAGCGCGCCACCTGCTCGCGAGTCATGCTGCTGTCCGGCTCGTCCGCGCGAGCCAGATGGGTCAGCAGACGTATCTCGAACGGAGGCGGCTGCAACCGCCGAATGCGCTCGAGAGCTGCGGGAAAGTCGCTCGGACGGAAGCCGAGACGATTCATGCCCGTGTCGATCTTGATCCACAGCACGAAGCGGTGCGGGCCGGAAATCTCCTCGAGCAACTCGATCTGCAAGGGATCGTGGACCACGAGATCGAAGCCATGGCGCGCCGCTTCCACCAGATGCTCGGCCGCGAACACCCCTTCGAGCAGCACGATCGGTTGTGTGATCCCTGCCGCCCGCAGTGCGAGCCCCTCTTCCAGCCTCGCCACCCCGAATGCATCGGCTTCCGCCAGCGCCAGGGCGGTGGGCACCAGGCCATGCCCGTAGGCATTGGCCTTCACGACGGCCATGACGCGCGCGCCCCGCGCGCGCTCGCGAATCGTCCGCAGATTGTGCCGCAGGGCCTGAGCGTCGATGACCGCCCGGATCAGCCGATTCACCGCAGTACGCCCTCGGCGTAGGAGTCGGGCACGTAGTTCGCGAAGCGCGTGAACTGCCCCTGGAACGTCAGCAGGAAGGTGCCGATCTCGCCGTTGCGATGTTTGGCAAGATCGATCTCCGCGATGCCCTTCTTGGTGGTGTTCTTGTCGTACACCTCTTCGCGGTAAATCAACAGGATCATGTCAGAATCCTGCTCAATCGCACCACTTTCTCTCAGATCAGACATCACCGGCTTTTTGTGCTCGCGCTGCTCCACGCTGCGGTTCAACTGCGACAGCGCGATCACGGGGACCGCCAACTCCTTGGCCAGCACCTTCAAGCCGCGGGAGATCTCGGCGATTTCGGTAGCGCGGTTCTCCTTGGTGCCGGGCACTTGCATCAGCTGCAGATAGTCGACCACGATGAGATCGAGGCCGTGCTCGCGTTTGAGTCGGCGGGCACGGGCGCGCAGCTCCGTGGGAGTCAGTGCCGGCGTCTCGTCGATGAAGATCTTGGCTTCCGACAGCTGACTGGTGGCGCTCGTGATGCGCACCCAGTCGTCATCGGAAATCCGGCCGCTGCGCAGGTTCGTGAGCGGCACGCCGCCGACGGAGGCCAGCATGCGCGTGATCACCTGCTCCGAGGGCATTTCCATGCTGAAGATGGCGACGCTGGCCCGCGTGCCCTGATGAACGGCCGCGTACTCGGCCATGTTGACCGCGAGAGTCGTCTTGCCCATCGAAGGCCGGCCCGCGACGATGACGAGATCCCCGGGCCGCAAGCCACCGGTGAGCTTGTCGAAATCGGTGAACCCGGTCGGCAGCCCGCGCAGCTTGTCGGGGTTGGCGTGCCACTCATCGATCTGATCGATGACCTGCGGCAGCAAGGTCCGAACCGCGACCGCGCCCTGGCGCCCGCGGAAGCTCCCCTCCGCGATCTCGAACACGCGCTGCTCCGCGCGGTCAACGAGCTCCCGCGCAGTCTGGCCGTCGTTGTTGAAGACGGCCGAGGCGATCTCCGTTCCGGCCTGAATCAGCTGCCGAAACAGCGAGCGCTCGCGGACGATGTCCGCGTAAGCACGGACGTTGGCTGCCGTGGGAGTGTCGCGTGCGACCGAGCTGAGGTAGGCAAGGCCGCCGGCGGACTCGAGTTTGCCGCTGCGCTCGAGCTGCTCGGAGACCGTCACGACATCACATGGCTTGCCGTTGCCGGCGAGGGCGCCGATCGCTTCAAAGATGAGCTGGTGATCGGGGCGGTAGAAGTCTTCCTGCCTGACGGCATCCGCGACGTTGTCCCAGGCGGAAGGATCGATGAGCAGGCCGCCCAGCACGGCCTGCTCCGCTTCGACCGAATGCGGCGGCGTCGGTGCGTCGACGACCGCGACGGAGCCGGAATCGCGGCGCGCTTGGGCGGGGCCGGCCACCGGTAATGACTTCCCTTGCTTACTCTTCCGCGACGATCGTGACAGTCACGGGCACATCGATATCAGCATGCAGATGCAGGCTGACGAGGTGCTCGCCGACCGTGCGCAGCGGCCCGCCGGGCAGCCGCACCTCGCTGCGCTGGACGTTGAAACCGGTGCGACTGCAGGCTTCGGCGATGTCGCTGGTACCGATCGAGCCGAAGAGCTTTCCCTCCGTTCCGGCCTTCGCGGCAATGGTGAGCTTGAAATCCTTCATGGCCGCCGCGCGGTCCTGCGCGGAGACGAGCTGCTCACGCGAGAGGCGCTCGAACTCGACGCGACGAGCCTCGAAACGGGCGATGTTATCGGCGGTCGCGAGCGTGGCCTTGCCCTGGGGCAGCAGGAAGTTGCGGCCGTATCCGGAGCGGACTTTGACTCGATCGCCGATGTTGCCGAGGTTGGCGACCTTCTGCAGCAGAATGACTTCCATGGCACTCGTTCTCAATGCTGATCGGTGTACGGCAGCAGGGACAGGAAGCGCGCGCGCTTGATCGCCACCGCAAGCTGCCGCTGATAGAACGACTTCGTGCCCGTGATGCGGCTCGGAACGATCTTGCCGGTTTCGGTGACGTAGCCCTTCAACGTCGCGAGATCCTTGTAATCGATGTACTTCACGCCCTCGGCGGTGAAGCGGCAAAATTTCTTGCGGCGTGAGAAGCGGCTGCCGCCGCCACCACCACCGCCACCACCGGGTCCTCTGGACATGGCCATGGCTTA
>VBNY01000191.1 GCA_005877705.1 Gammaproteobacteria bacterium | reverse complement strand
CCGAGGCTGTGGCCGGGAGCAAGATTGAACGACAGCGTGATCGC
This sequence comes from Gammaproteobacteria bacterium, assembly GCA_005877705.1. Lineage (GTDB taxonomy): Bacteria > Pseudomonadota > Gammaproteobacteria > Steroidobacterales > Steroidobacteraceae > 13-2-20CM-66-19. The sequence goes on along the minus strand of VBNY01000191.1, from coordinate 5,531 downwards.
CGGGAACAGTCCCTGATGGTTGATCGAGATCGGGGCCAGGCCTTGCTCCACGCTCGAGAGCACGCTGAGCGGCACGAGCTGGCCGGACACCGACGAGCGCACATACAGATGCTCGAGGGCGTCGGTCGACAGCTGGAAGCGGGGATCGACCTCTTCGATCACATGGTATTGATTCAGCTGGGTGAACAGAGTTGCGATCTGACGCTGCCCGAAGGCATCGTACAGCACATCGTCGATCGCCTGAGCCGTAACGCCGAGGCGCGATGCCGTGTCGCGGTCGATCTTGACAGTCGCGCTGGCGGCGAGCGACTGCGCGTCCGAGCTCACATCGTGCAGCTGCGGCAGCTGCGAGAATTTGTGCAACAGGATCCCGGACCACGTGGCCAGCTCCGCGATGTTGCCGTCTTGCAGAGTGTACTGGTACTGCCCCGCGGAGACTCGCCCCCCGACGGTGATGTCCTGGCGGACCTGCATGAATAGACTGATCCCTTCGACAGCGGCCGTGCGCCGCTTGAGGCGTTGGATCACCTCAGTCGCCGCCGAGCGCCGTTCGGCGCGCGGTTTGAGGTTGATGAACATGCGCGCCTGGCTCATCGTCGGGTTGGTTCCGATCCAGTAGTCGACCGTGCCGACGTCCGGGTCGGCCATCACGATACGGCCGAGGGCTTGCATGCGGCTTGCCATTGCCTCGTACGAGATGTCTGGCGCCGCCTGGGCCGTGCCGATAATGAATCCCGAATCCACCGTGGGGAAGAACCCCTTGGGCGCCGCCACGTACAGCACGATCGAGAGGACCAGCGTCGCTACCGTCACCAGCAACGTTTTGACAGGGTGACCCAGGACCCGCTCGAGCGTTCTTGCATAGAAGGCGGCCACCGACTCGAACACCCGCTCCGACCACTGGTAGACCCTGCCGTGCCTTTCATTCGGCGTGTGACGGATGAGCCAGGCGCACATCATCGGCGTCACCGTCAGCGAGACGACCCCCGACATCAGGATGACGACGCTCACCGTCACGGCAAACTCTCTGAACAGCCGCCCGACGATACCGCCCATGAGCAGCACCGGAATGAACACGGCCACCAGCGAGATGGTCATCGAGACGATCGTGAAACCCACTTCACGCGCGCCGTCGATCGCCGCCTGCAGCCGCGATTTGCCCGCCTCGAGGTGGCGCACGATGTTCTCCACCATGACGATCGCATCGTCGACGACGAAGCCGACCGCGATGGTCATGCCCATCAGCGAAATGTTATCGAGGCTGTAGCCGAGCGCCCCCATGATGCCGAACGCGGCGACCAGCGACAGCGGTATCGCAACGCTCGGGATGATCGTGGCCCGCACGTTGCGTACGAAGAAGAAGATCACCAGCACCACCAGCGCGATCGTGATCAACATGGTGATCTGCACATCGCTGACTGCGGCGCGAATGGTCTGGGTGCGGTCGCCCACCAGCACCAGCTTGGCCGCCGGAGGGAGCGCCGCGGTCAGCTCGGGCAGGCGGGCCTTGATCTGCTGGATCGTCTCGACGACGTTGTAGCCGGGCTGCTTGTGGATGTCGATGATGATGGCGCGCTTGTCCTGCAACCAGGCCGCCTGCTGAACGTCCTCGGCGGCGTCGATGACCGTTGCGGTATGCGACGACGATGGGTCTGTAGCCTGCGGCGCTCATCACCTGGTCCGTGGCGTTGAGTACGACGGCGCGGTGCGGGCCGCTCAAGCTGCCTTTGGGAGCATTCACCGTCTGCACACCGACGATGTTGCGCACATCGTCGAGGGTCAACCCGAGCTGCGCGACCTTGTCAGGATCGAGCCGGATGCGCACGGCTGGGCGCTGCTCGCCATGAAAGTCGACGAGCCCCACGCCCGGCATCTGCGAGATCTGCTGCGCGATGAAGTCCTCGGCGTAGCGGTCGACCTCGGTGAGCGGCAACGTGTCAGAGGTCAGCGCGAGCGTGAGAACGGTGTAGTCGGCGGGGTTGACCTTGTGATACGTCGGGGGGTTGGGAAGGCTCTTCGGCAACAGCCCGCCGGCTGCATTGATCGCGGTCTGAACGTCCTGCGCCGCGCCGTCGATCGAGCGGGTGAGATCGAACTGCAGGGTGATCTGGGTGCTGCCGAGTGAGCTCGACGAGGTCATCTGGCTGATGCCCGGAACGTTCGCCAGGGAGCGCTCGAGCGGTGTGGCCACCGAGGTCGCCATCGTCTCGGAGCTGGCCCCGGGCAGGTTGGCCGACACCTGGATCGTCGGAAACTCGACTTGCGGCAGCGGCGCGACGGGGAGCGAGAAGTAGGCATTGAGGCCGGCAAAGACCGCGCCCAGGGCGAGCAGCACCGTGCCGATGCGCCGCCGTATGAAGATTTCGGACAGGCTCACGCGCCGTCTTCCTGAGGAGCAGCCCGGGCGGCGTCGGCGTCCGTCTTCGCGTCCACCCGCGTGCCGGGGGCGATTCGCGCCTGCCCGTCGATGACGACGACCTCTCCGGCAGTTACGCCCGAATGCACCGCCGTGTAGCCGTCGACTGACGCACCCGGCGCCAGCGGCCGCAATTCGACCGTGTTGTCCGGCTTGACCACATAAACGTATTCGCCATTCTGACCGCGCATCACGGCCTGAGCGGGCACCACCGTGACGGCGTGATCGATCCGTACGAGCAGCCGCGTGGAAACCAACGACCCCGGCCACAGCGCACGCTCGGGATTGGCGAAGATGGCGCGCATGCGGGCCTGGCCGTTGGTGGGATCGACCTGACTGTCGATGACAGAGAGCACACCCTCGGCCAGGCTGCGAGTGCCGTCGCGCGTGTAGGCAATGACCCGCAGCTTGCTCTTCGAGGCGTTGGCGAGCACAGCCGCGAGCTCATCCTGCGGCAGGGAGAAAATGACCGAGATCGGCTGCATCTGCGTGACGGTGACGACGCCCGTTGGATCGCTGATGTGTACGATCGAGCCGGCGTTGACCAGCCGCAGGCCGACACGGCCGTCGATCGGAGCGACCAGCCGGGTGAATTCCAGCTGCAGCTTCGCGGTGTCGATCGCCGCCTGATCCGATTGCAGCGCCGCCTCGAGCGAGGCGACCTGGGCCGCGGCCGCATCGACGGTTTGTTTTGCAATGCCGCCCGTGTCGATCAGCGAGGCAAAGCGCGCGTAGTCGGCCTTCGCGTTCGCCAGTTGTGCGGCATCCTTGGCACGCGCTGCCGCGGCCTGCGCGAACTGCGCGCGGAACGGGCGCGGATCGATCTCCGCCAGCAGATCACCGGCGTGCACGTCTTGACCTTCCGTGAAGGCAACACGCTGCAGCTGACCATCAACGCGCGCTTTGACCTCGACAACGCTCAGCGGCTGCACGGTGCCGATACTGGTCAGCGCCACCGGCAGATCTCGCTTGGCCACCTTACCGACGAGCACGGGCACGGCGGCGGCCGCGCTGCTTTTCGTCGCCGCCGCGCGGGTGTGAGCCGCAAAGAAATAGACGCTACCTGCGAGAAGCACGAGGGCCAGGACGCCGAGTCGAATCGCTCTGCCCCCGGACACGGGCAGCCTCGGCGCGCGTGCGCCGTGACCTGCGACGTCGTTCACCCAACCTCCAGTGGAGCGTGGCAGGCAGCAGAATGACGCAAGAACCCCACAGGCGTCTCCTAAAATCGGTTTCATGCTGAGGGTACTGCCTAAAATTGATTTTACGTTGCCGATCCGCGCATTTCCCGCGGTATATGATGGGCTTCGAGCGAGGCACTGGACTAAAAGGACATGACGCGAGTCCTGGTGGTGGAGGATGATGCCCAGACTGCCGCGGAGATCGCGGCAGCGCTCGGCGATCACGGCTTCGAAGTCGAGTGCGCCCACACCGGCCGGGACGCCCTGGCGAGAGCGGTGGCGGACCGGTATTCGGCGATCGTGTTGGATCGCATGCTTCCCGGCGGAGTCGACGGTCTCACCGTCCTGTCGAGCCTGCGGGGCCTGGGTGTTGATACCCCGGTTCTCATCCTGAGCGCCTTGTCGGCGGTCGATGAGCGCGTGCGCGGCCTGCGGGCGGGGGGCGACGACTATCTGACGAAACCGTTCGAGTCGCTCGAGCTGACCGCGCGGATCGAAGTGCTGCTCAGGCGCCGCACCAACCCGGAGCGCGAGACCATGCTGCGCGTCGGCGACCTCGAAGTGGATCTGCTGAGGCGCGATGTGCGGCGCGGCGGCCGCACGATCGAGCTGTTGCCCCGGGAATACCGGCTGCTCGAGTACTTGATGCGACACCCCGGGCAGGTGATTACGCGCACCATGCTGTTCGAGGAGGTCTGGTCCTACAGCTATGATCCGCGAACCAACGTCATCGACGTGCACATGGGGAAGCTGCGCCGCAAGCTCGATGAAGGCGGACTGCCCTCGCTGATCCACACCGTGCGCGGCTCGGGGTACATTCTGCGTGCGGCTGACTGACCTTCCGCGTACGACGAGCTTCCGTCTCTCGGTGCTGTTCCTCGCGCTGTTCGGGGTCTCATCGCTCGTGCTGTTCGGATTCCTCTACTGGCAGACGATGTCTTACCTGATCACCTCGGTGGATGAGTGGCTGCAGCACGACGCCAGCACCTACCTGTCGGCGCCGGCGGAAATCCCCCAGCGCCTGCAGGCGCACGCGCAGCACGACCCCGGCGGGGTGCGCCCGTTCGGCTTCTTCGACCGCTCCGGCCGTTACCTGGCCGGCAATCTGACCGATCTGCCGTTACATCCTGCCCCTCTCAACCGGCCGTTCGAATTCACCCTGACCCGCAACGGCCGGCAGCTGGAATTCCGCGGCGTCGCCACCCGGCTGGCGAGCGGCGAGCTGCTGATCCTCAGCGAGAACGTGCACGAGATCGACGAATTCCGCGAGCTGCTGCTGCAGGCGATGGCCTGGGGCGGGATTCTGATGCTCGCGGTCGGCCTCGCCGGGGCCGCGCTCACCGGCCTCGAGGCGGTGCGCCGGATCAACGGCGTCACCGGCGCGATCGAGCGGATCGTGACCGGGGATCTCGCCGAGCGTCTGCCGACGCGCCGCGGCGCGGGAGATCTCGACCGGCTGGTCCATCTGGTCAACGGGATGTTGGATGACATCGAACGGCTGATGCGCGAGGTCAAGGGAGTCACCGACGACATTGCGCACGATCTGCGCACGCCGCTGACGCGGCTGCTTGCCGGCCTCGAGCGGGCGCGCCGCCGCGCGACCTCGACCGAGGAGTACGCCGCCGCTGTTGACGAGGCGATCGCGGAGACCAAAGACGTGCTCGGCACGTTCGGCGCACTGCTGCGCATCGCCGAAGTGGAGGATGGCGCGCGACGCGCGGGCTTCACGAAGATCGATCTCACGAGGATCGCGGCGGATGTCGCCGAATTCCATGCGCCGGTGGCGGAGGAGAGCGGCGTGCGGCTGTCTGTCGAAGCGGCCGACAGCGCCGCACTGCTGGAGATGTCGGGAGACCCGAGCCTGATGTTCGAGGCGATCAGCAACCTGGTGGACAATGCGATCAAGTTCACGCCCGCGGGGGGGCAGGTCAAGG
>VBNY01000190.1 GCA_005877705.1 Gammaproteobacteria bacterium | reverse complement strand
CTGCATCACGGCCTGGCGGCACGCCTGGACCCCGGACCGGCGGTCGACGGCAACGGATACGAGGAGGCGAACTACGGCGGGGCACGTCTCCCGCCAGATTGGCGATCGGCGATCGCCTGTGCCAAAGACTCGGCGTTCCTGCGCGATGCGCTGGGCAACACTCTGCACCGCGCATTCATTGCCATCAAGGAATCGGAACTGCTGCGCGTCACGAGCACCGTCACCGAGCTTGATTACCGGCTGTATCTGGAATTGATCTGAAGGATTTGTGATCTGGCGATGGTCGAGCGGCGTCCCGGGCGCCGTCTCTTCGGCGCGCATGCGCGCGATTTCCTCGTCGAGGAAACGATAGGTCTTGAGGTTCGCGAGACTCCAATAGGCGTCGCCGAAGTTCGGGCGCGCGTTAGCTCGCCGTCGGAGAACAAGCTGGTCGCCTGCAACGGGGACGCGGGCGGTGAGCGCCTCGGCCGCAGCCAACGCCTCTGCGTGACGCCGGTTCTTCGCAAGTTTGCGAATGCGGCGCACTTCGAGCTCGATCGGGGACGGCTGCGGAGCGGTAAGCTGCGGTTCGGCGGCCGTTGAATTCATGCAGGTCCGGGAAGACGAGGCGGGCATCGCTGCCCGCCTTCGATTCTACGGCAACCGGCCGGGGCCGGCTGCAGCGGATCGGCCGGCCGGGTGCCCTGCGCACCGAAGGGGTTCGGGCACGACTTGCCTTTGACCTCGGTGATGCAGTTGCCGATATTGGGTGACTATGTGGCTTGGGTTGCTATCGAGGGGCTGGCCTGCAATGAAAAAGATTATTGAACCTGCCCGCTCGGTTGAGGTGGTTCTGGAAACCGATGTCCTGGTGGTTGGAAGCGGTCCGGGGGGACTAGCGGCGGCGCTCGCTGCGGCCCGCGCCGGTGCCCGCACCGCGCTCATCGACCGCAACGGCTGCTTCGGCGGCAACATCACGCAGGTTGGCGTCGAGGGCTTTGCCTGGTACCGCCACGAGCACACGGTTGACTGCGAAGGTATCGGCATTGAGCTCGAGGAGCGCGCAAAGGCCATGGGCGCAGCGATGCCCGAGCCACAGTCCCTGAGTCACGCGCTCGACGCCGAGATGTTCAAGTGGGTGGCCGACGTGCTGGTGCAGGAAGCCGGCGTCACGCCGCTGCTGCACCGCCTGTGTGTGGCGCCGATCATGGAGAACGGCGCCATTCGCGGGGTCTTCACCGAGAGCAAGGCGGGCCGCGAGGCAATCCTCGCCAAGCGTGTGATCGATGCGACGGGGGATGCCGACATCGCGTTCCGCGCCGGGGCACCGGTGCACAAGTCACTCAAGCAGGAGATGATGGCGGTGTCCGTCATGTTCTCCATGAGCGGTGTCAACAAGCGTAGCTTCATTGAGGCGGTGAAGGCCGATCCCCAGACCTACGCCGACTGGTCAGGCAACGGCGAATGGGACTACGAGACCACGGGCAAGGAAGACAAGCTGTTCTCGCCGTTCCTGCGCAAGCCGTTCAAACAGGCGCTCGCCGCCGGCATCATCCCCCCGAGTCTGCATACGATCGCCGGCACCTGGGGCACGGTCACCGATCAGGGTGATCTGACGTATCTGAACCTCGTCCATGTGCCGGAAATCGACGGCACCGACCCGAATGATCTGACCGTCGGCGAAATGCGTGGCAGACGCGAGGCGATTTACGCGCTGCAAGCGCTGCGCGGCTTCATGCCCGGCTGCGAGAACGCCAGGCTGCGCAACTTCGGCATGACACTCGGTATCCGCGACACGCGCAAGATCGACGCGCTCTACAATCTCACCGGCACGGATGTGCGCGAACAAGGCCGTTTCGACGACGCGATCGGCATCTTTCCCGAGTTCATCGACGGCTACGGCATCCTGATCCTGCCAACCACGGGACGCTACTGGCACGTCCCATATCGGGCCCTGGTGCCCAAGGGCATCGGCAGTCTGCTCGTCGCCGGCCGGTGTATCGGCGGCGACAAGGTATCCCATGCCTCTGCGCGCAACATGATGTGTTGCGCGGTGAGCGGCCAAGGCGCGGGTGTGGCCGCTGCCGTATCGTTGCAGCGTGATGAAGCGCTCGATCAACTGAACATCGGTGCGCTGCAGAAGGAACTTGCGCGGCAGGGCGTCCGCTTCCGCTGAGCTGGAGGAGTCATGATCCACCGCCGTCGCCAAAAACTACTATGCGCGTTCCTGCTTGGCGTCGTGTCCGTCGCAACGGCGCAAGCGCAAAACTATACAAAGCCCAAGGTCCGGGCCATCACGGGATTCGTGCGCCTCAACCCCGCCGACTACGCGCAGCAGATCGCCGAAGCGCTGTCGGTGTTGCGCGAAGCACGGGGCGAGTTCGCGAAGCAAGGGTACGAAGTCGAGACAATCCGCATAGTGACTCAGCCGCTCGGGGAACTCGTGAGCGGACAATCTGACGCCGAGGCGCTGGCATTTCTGCAGGTCCTTGACGAGCTCTCCGCGAAGCAAGGCTTTCTTCCCAGCGTTGGGCCAGCAATGCTGCGCGACACTGACGACCCAAGCACCATGCACTTGCTTGCACGAGTTCTCTCATCGCTGCCCAACATCGAGGGAAACGCAATTCTGGCCGGCGAGGACGGCATTCACTGGAAAGTGATCCGGCAAAGCGCGGAGTTGGTGCGTTACGTGACCGATAACAGTCCGCGCAGCCAGGGCAATTTCAACTTCACGGGCACGGCGATGCTCAAGCCGTATGGGCCGTTCTACCCCGGTACTTACCACACAGGGGCGGGCAAGCAGTTCTCCATGGGCTTCGAAGGAGCCAATGTCGTCCGCGAAGTGTTCGCACGCACACACGGGGATTTTGCCGCCGCGGTGGCAGAACTAACAAAGCAGCTGACTGTTCACGCTAAAGTGGCAGAGTCGATCGGGCTGCGGGTGGCTGCAGCGAAGAGTTGGACGTTCATGGGCGTGGATCCGACGCCTGCTCCGCTCGCCGATGTTTCAATCGGCGCGGCCATCGAGACCTATACCGGCTCGAGATTTGGATCGAGCGGAACGCTGACGGCGGCCCTGATCATCACCACTGCGGTTAAGGCAGTCCCGGTAAAGCAGATCGGATATTCCGGGCTGATGGTTCCGGTGATGGAAGACAAGCTTCTCGCCAGGCGCTGGGCGGAAGGTTCCTTCAACACGGACTCACTGCTCGCCTATTCCGCCGTATGCGGCACTGGTCTCGACACCGTTCCCTTTCCTGGGGACATCACTGTAGATCAATTGGCTCGAATCTTCGGTGACGTGGCGTCCCTCGCCTGGAAGTGGAACAAGCCGCTATCGGCGCGGCTGCAGCCTGTAAAGGGTAAGAGCGCCGGGGACCAGACCGATTTCCGCGATCAGTATTTGTTCAACACGACGCTGCATGCTTTGCCGTAATTGAGCGGCGGGGTCGAACACGGGTCGCTGCGTTCTGCTCGCTAGCGGCGCGGCGCCCAAGTGTCTTCGGCGAACGGCGAGCGCACATCCATGTGTTGCGTGACCGTCGGCAGCGGATACTTCAATCCGCTTGCGCAATTGAACAGCACGACCCGTTCGGTTGCCCGCAGCTTGCCGCTTTCCGCCGCCTGCAGGTACGCGGCGTAGGTCGCAGCGCCCTCGGGGCTGAGGAGCAGGCCGTCCTGCGATCCCACCTCCTGCCGGGCCGACTCGATTGCCGAATCCGGCACCGCCACCGCGAACCCGCCGCTCTCGCGCAGTGCGCGCAGAATGAGGAAATCGCCCAGCGCCGCGGGGACGCGGATTCCCGCGGCGATCGTGTGGGCATTCTCCCAGGGCGTTGCGGCGCTGGCTCCGGCATCAAATGCGCGCACGATCGGCGCGCAGCCCGTGGATTGAACGGCGACCAGACGCGGCAGGGGACCCGAGATCCACCCCAAGGCAAGCAGTTCCTGCCACGCTTTCCACATGCCGATCAGGCCGGTGCCGCCGCCCGTTGGATAGAACACGAGATCCGGCAAGCGCCAATCCATCTGCACCGCCAACTCCAGCCCCATGGTCTTCTTGCCTTCGATCCGATACGGCTCCTTGAGTGTCGACAGGTCGAACCAGCCAGCCGTTGACACGCCACACCGCCGCGCCAGCCAAGGCGATCTCGCTGAGGTTGATTTCGGGAGTGTCGTCCGGGCAGAAGCAGTAGGCCTCGATGCCGGCCCGCGCGGCATAGGCGGCCATGGCCGCACCGGCGTTGCCATTGGTGGGGATGGCAATTCGCCGCACGCCGTGTGCGTTAGCCATCGATACTGCCAGACACAGACCGCGCGCCTTGAACGAACCGGTGGGCAGGCGACCTTCATCCTTGACCATCGGCGGCACGAACCCGGCAGGTCGCCGGCTGTTGGAGAGGGAAAGCAGCGGCGTCTCGACCTCACCCAGACTCACGATGTGAGCAGGATCAGCCACCGGCAGCAGTTCGTGCCAGCGCCACAGGCCCGCTGGCCGTGCCGCGACCTGCTCACGCGGCACCTCGCGCCTCAGGGCGTCCAGGTCATAGCGCGCCAGCAGCGGCTTGTTCAGCGCCGACAAACCCTGCAGCTTGGCGATGTCGTAGTGTTCTTCGCTGACGCTGCACTCCAGGTGCGTCGCATACGAATAGCGCACGGGGGCTCCTTGAGTCAGGGACGGCGGTCCTGATCGCTTGCTTTGTGATACAAGGGCGCGATGACGCACGAGCCGCCCACTGCGCAGCCGGAACTGGTCCGCGCAATCGGCCGCTGGAGCATGGTAGCACTCGCGGTCAACAGCATTCTTGGCAGCGGCATCTTCGGATTGCCTTCGGCAGTTGCCGCACTGGTGGGGAGCTCGAGTCCTGTGGCAGTGCTGATCGCCGGCGCCGGAATGGCGGTGATCATCGCCTGCTACGCCGAGGTCGCGTCCCAGTTCGCCGAGACCGGTGGGACCTATCTCTATGTGCGCCACGCATTCGGCCGGTTCGCGGGGTTACAGGTGGGCTGGCTGATGTTGCTCAGCCGCCTCACGGCGTGCGCCGCGGGGGTGAATCTGCTGGTCGTCTACCTGGGGGAGTTCTGGCCGGCGGCGAGTCAACCGCTGCCGAGGTTGGCCGTGATCACGGTGTTTCTAGCGACCCTGGCGGCGGTGAACTATCGCGGCGTTGGAGCCGGCACGCTGGTCAGCAACACGACGGTGGTGGCGAAGCTCCTGGCGCTGGGATTGGTATGCGTGGCTGGGGTGGTCTACCTGGCGGTTCATCCGCGCATCGCGCTGATGCCGGTGGTCGCAAACGCGGACGGCTGGTTGCAAGCCATGTTGCTGCTGTTGTTTGCCTATGGCGGCTATGAAGCCGCGCTGAACCCGATGGGTGAGGCGCGTGATCCACGGCGGGACG
>VBNY01000189.1:6536-7661 GCA_005877705.1 Gammaproteobacteria bacterium | reverse complement strand
GACCATCCGATTTCGAATCGGCGCCGTTATGACCGCTTCGGTACCTCTCCGGGCGACCCCGCAGGGGGCTGATATTCTAGCTGAAAGCTCTTCCTTACGTGATGCGAGGTTCGCTTCAAGATGCGTCGAGCACTTCGTAAGCCGCATCCGGCAATCGCCGCGGCAGCCGCGCTCGCCCTGCTCGCGAGCTGTAAGCCGCAGCAGCAGCAGCCGTCGGCTCTCGAGCAGATCCGCGCACGCGCCGAGCTTCGCGTCGTCACCCTGAATCTGCCGACGTGCTACTACCTCGGCGCGCAAGGCACCGAGGGCTTGGAATTCGAGCTGGCGCGCACCTTCGCCTCGCAGCTCGGCGTCTCGCTCGTGATGTATCCCGTGGCCAACGAGGACGCGATGCAGGCAGAGCTCGCCGCCGGACGCGCCGACATTGCCGCCGCACAGCTGACGGACACCGCGGATTGGAGCCACGCCGGGGAAGCGGCGGAACCGTACACGCGCATTCCGCAGCTCGTCGTCTACCAGCGCGACGGCGTGCGGCCGCGCGGTACGCTGCAATTCGAGTCCGCAAAGCTTGCGGTGCGAGCCGGCAGCCCGCAGGAGCGCATCCTCGAGAGGCTGAAGGAGACCGTGGCTCCCAAACTGCAGTGGATGGAGACGGCGCCCAGCTCCGCCGATCCGCTCGAAGATGTCGACTCGGGGGAGGCCGACTACGCGATCACCGACGCGCGGGAGTTCTCGTTCTCGCATCATCTGTACCCCAACGTGAAGGTCGGCTTCGCCTTGCCCACGGACCGGCCGGTGCAGTGGATCGTCCGGCCCGGCGCGCACGATCTGCTCGCGGACGTAAATCGTTTCTTCGGCGCCCTGCGCGCATCGGGTAGCCTGGCCAAGCTCCTGGAGCAGGCAACCGGCGACACCCGCAAGTTTGCCTATGAAGAGTCGCGCGAGTTCCAGGGTCATCTGATAGACAGGCTGCCGCGCTACCGAGCGTGGTTCCAGCAGGCCTCGGTGCAATCCGGCATCGACTGGCGCCTGTTGGCGGCGGTCGGTTACCAGGAGTCGAAGTGGGATCCGGTCGCTGAATCCGATGACGGCGCGCTGGGGGTGATGATGCTCACCTCCTCCACG
>VBNY01000189.1:0-6467 GCA_005877705.1 Gammaproteobacteria bacterium | reverse complement strand
GTGCGCGAGAAGATTCCGGACAGGATCCCGGAGCCCGACCGCACCTGGCTCACGGTGGCCGCCTACGATGTGGGTTTCGGGCACCTCGAGGATGCACGCATCATCGCCCAGATGCTCGGCAAGAACGCCGACTCGTGGGCGGACGTACGGCTGCAGCTGCCACTGCTTGCGCAACAACGGTGGTACGGGCGCGTCAAGCATGGGTTCGCACGGGGCTGGGAGCCGGTGCAGTATGTCGATCGCATACAGCGCTACCTCAGGCTGCTGGAGTGGCAGCCTGGCGAAGACGTCGCCATGACCACCCGATCGCATTGACATGCTCCCTCGCTAACCTTCGTGGCATGAGCCGCCGCCGCCGCCGCCGCGCCGCTCGCTGAAAAACTGCCGCAGCAGGCTCGCACACTCCTCCATCAGCACGCCGCCGAATACATCCACGCGATGATTGAGCTGCGGGAGTGCGAACACATCCACAATGCTTCCGGCAGCGCCGGCGCGTGGATCCCACGCCCCGAAGACCAGCCGCCGCACGCGCGCATGCACGATTGCGCTGGCGCACATCAGGCACGGCTCGAGAGTCACATACAGGGTCGTGTCGGTCAGCCGATAGCTGCCGAGCGCACGGCCGCCCGCGCGCAAGGCTGCTATTTCCGCGTGCGCGGTCGGATCGTTGCAGGAGATCGGACAGTTGGCGCCTGTCGCGATGACGGCCGCCTCGCGCACCAGCACCGCGCCAACGGGAACCTCCCCGCTCGCCTGCGCCGCCGCCGCACGCTCGAGCGCAACGCGCATGAAGTCGATATCAGTGGAATCCACGGCTTAACGACACTTCAGTCGGATTGTGGCTGGCTGGCTTGTGGCGGGTCCGGGGCGTGCTCTTTCGCCGGCTCCAGCGGCAGGAACAGGGCGGGATCGACGAACGTGGCGTTGAGCGCCACGCCCCAATGCAGATGCGGGCCGGTCGCCCGGCCGGTGGCTCCGACCTTGCCGAGAGTCGCGCCCGCCTTGACACGCTGCCCGGGCTTGACGGCGATGGCGCTCAGATGGCAGTACATCGTGATCAGGCCTGCGCCATGATCGAGGAACACGGTGTTGCCGTTGAAAAAGAAGTGGCCCGTGTCGAGCACGCGACCAGCCGCGGCCGCTTGCACGGGCGTGCCGGTCGTGGCGGCGATGTCCATTCCGGTGTGCGGGTTGCGCGGTTCGTTATTGAAGACACGTCGCAGACCGTACGAGCTCGAGCGTATGCCGGCGACCGGCTGCAGCAGCCGCAGGGTCGGCGGCGGATCGCCCGAGTAGGTCGCGAGCGCCTTGAGGATTCGTGGGCGCTCCCGCTCCACGCGCGCGAGATCCTTCTTGGAGAGGTTCACCTGACGAGGCGCCACCGTCAGATACTGCATGGCATACTGCTTGTTCGAGATTTCGAAGTCGATGGGTGTTTCGGGCGCATCGGCCACACGCACGCGCACTGTGGCGTGCCCCGGCGTTTCCGACAACGGAATCCCGACGACCGCGAGCCACCGCCCCTCGGAGCGCACGACCATCGTGCGTCTGCCCTCGAACGTGACGACGGGCGGCTGATCAGCCCGACTCTCAACAGGCAGAATCAACACGCCGCCGGGCACGAGCGCCTGCTGAGGAAGCTCCTGGGCCGCTGCCGGAGCCGCAGTAGCCGACAGCAGCAGCGCCAGGATCAATGCACGCACGCGCGTAAGCGCGGCCCCTGCCAGACACGCAAGCACGCGCACCCCTTACTCCTTGCCCGTCACTCGCGCCTTGAGCCTCCCGCGGGCGAGACGGGCTTCGATTTCATCGCCCACGGCAATGGACTCTGCATCGGTCACGAGCGTTCCGTCGGCTCGCGTGACGATCGCAAATCCCCGCGTCATCGTTGCGAGCGGACTTACGGTGTCCAGCATCCGCTGCGCCATATTCAACCGCTGCGTCGAGCGCATCACACGTTCTGTTAACGCGCGCGGCAAGCGCGCCGCCAGAGCGGCATGTCGCAACCGGTACTCGCCCACGAGACGCTCGGGCGAATGCTGCAGCAGTCGCGCGAAGGCTTCTCTCACTCGGTGCCGATCGTCTTGCAAGCCGCCGCGCACGGCCCCCGCCAGCCGCTGCTCGAGATCGTCGAGCCGTTGTGACCGCTGTGCGAGCCGCATGCCGGGGTGGACCAGCTTCAAGCGCAGGTTGACGCCCTCAAAGCGCGCCGCGAGGGCCCGCAGCTCACGGCGAACACACACGCTCATGCGCTCGGCGGTGTGCGCGAGCGCTTCAAGGAACGCGTTGCGATCCGGCGCTACCAACTCTGCGGCGCCGGACGGTGTCGGTGCGCGCGCGTCCGCCGCGAAGTCCGCAATCGTGAAATCGATCTCGTGACCGATCGCAGAGACCACCGGAACGCAGCAGGCACGGATGGCGCGTGCGACGCGCTCGTCGTTGAAAGCCCACAAGTCCTCGAGTGAACCGCCGCCACGGGCAACGATCAGCACGTCGCACTCGGCGCGCGCCGAGGCGAGCTGCAACGCTGCGACGATCGCCGGTACGGCGGCTTCACCTTGCACCGGAGTCGGATAGATCAGCACCGCCGCCGGCGGAAAACGCCGCGCCAGGATATGCAGCACATCGCGGATCGCCGCCCCGGAGGGTGAGGTCACGACGCCTATGCGCCGTGGGAAGCGCGGCAGGCTGCGCTTGCGCTCGAGCGCAAACAGCCCTTCGGCGGCCAGTTTCGCTTTCAGGCGCTCGAACTGCCGCTGCAGCGCTCCGATGCCGGCTTCTTCCAGGTACTCGACGATGAGCTGGTATTCGCCGCGCGGCTCGTAGAGACTGACACGGCCGCGCGCGAGCACGTGCTGCCCCGCGCTCGGCGTGAACCCGAGCTGCGAGTTCTTGAGCCGGAACATGGCGCAGCGCAGCTGTGCGTCGCGGTCTTTCAGCGAAAAATACCAGTGGCCGGAGGCCGGCAGCGAGAGATTCGACAGCTCCCCTTCCACCCACACGACCCCGAGCCCGCGCTCGAGCAGCGCCCGCACTTCGCGGTTCAGCCGGGAAACGCTATAGACGATGCGCCCGGGCTCGGTGCCCGGCTGGGAAGTGGGGGACATGGATGAACCATATCATGAGGTTTACCCGCGCGCGGTTCCTGCGTACAATCGCGCGCTTTATCCACACGGCTTGCCGCCGCAGCCCGTTCCTGGTCGAGCCGTCGGCGATTAGCCGGGCAACGATTAGCCGGACAAAAGTCACGCCTTTTGCCCGGCGTGCGAAGGGGCCGCAGGCCGCTTTCGCCAGACTAACGATAGGCGGTCATGCGTATCCTCGAAGAAGCTCTGACCTTCGATGATGTCCTCCTGGTTCCGGCGTACTCGGAAATGCTGCCACGTGAGGCCGATCTCTCCACGCGCGTCACGCGCCGCATCCGTGTGAACGTGCCGCTGCTCTCGGCTGCCATGGATACGGTCACCGAGGCGCGGCTCGCCATCACGATCGCGCAGGAAGGCGGCATCGGCGTCATCCACAAGAGCATGACGATCGAGGCGCAGGCGCTCGAAGTGCGCCGGGTCAAGAAGTTCGAGAGCGGCGTGATCAAGGACCCCATCACTGTTTCCCCCAACATGACAATCCGCGAGGTGCTGAATCTCACGCGCTCGCGCGGCATCTCCGGCGTACCGGTCGTCGTGGGCAGGAAGGCGGTCGGCATCGTGACCCATCGAGACCTGCGCTTCGAGGAGAAGCTCGACGCCCCGGTCTCCTCGGTCATGACCCCGCAGGATCGGCTGATCACGGTTCGCGAGAACGCCCCCAAGGAAGAAGTGCTCGCGCTGTTGCACAAGCACCGCATCGAGAAGGTGTTGGTAGTGAACGCCGAGCACGAGCTGGTGGGTATGATCACCGTGAAGGATTTCCAGAAGGCCACGGAATTTCCGCGCGCCTGCAAGGACGATGTCGGCCGGTTGCGTGTTGGCGCTGCGGTCGGTACCACGCCCGACACGCTCGAGCGCGTCGCCGCGCTGCGTGATGCGGGCGTCGATCTCGTGGTAGTCGATACCGCGCATGGGCATTCGCACGGGGTGATCACGACGGTCGAGCGCATCAAGGCCAAATGGTCCGACCAGCAGGTCATTGCCGGCAATATCGCAACGCCCGAGGCCGCACGGGGGTCGTGGCCGGGGTCGGCGTGCCGCAGATCTCGGCGGTCGCCAATGTCGCCGAAGCTGTTCGCGACGCGGACGTTCCGGTCATCTCCGACGGCGGCATTCGTTACTCCGGCGACATCGCCAAGGCAATCGTCGCCGGCGCGCATGCCGTCATGATCGGCGGCCTGTTTGCGGGCACCGAGGAATCACCGGGCGAAGTCGAGCTTTACCAGGGCGCTTCCTACAAGTCGTACCGCGGCATGGGCTCGCTCGGCGCCATGGCGGAGCGTCATGGCTCGGCCGACCGCTATTTCCAGGACGCCGCCACCGAGCTCGAGAAGCTCGTACCGGAAGGCGTGGAAGGCCGTGTGCCCTACAAGGGCAGCGTGGTCCAGATCCTGCAGCAGCTCTCGGGTGGACTGCGGGCCGCGATGGGCTACACCGGCAGTCGCAACATCACCGAGATGCGCACCCGCCCGGTGTTCGTCCGGGTAACGAACGCCGGCGTGCGCGAGAGCCACGTTCACGACGTCAGCATCACCAAAGAGGCGCCCAACTACCGGGCTTCCTGACCACGAATGGTGAGTGTGGCACGTCCAACCCCCTCGACCGCCCCTCACGCGGACATCCACGCGCACCGCATCCTGATCCTCGATTTCGGTGCGCAGTACACTCAGCTCATCGCCCGCCGCGTGCGCGAGTTGGGGGTGTATTGCGAGATACATCCTTGGGACATCAGCGACGATCAGGTGCGCGCGTTCAAGCCGCGCGGCGTGATCCTGTCGGGCGGCCCGGAGTCCGTGACGGATGCGCACCCTCCCCGGGCGCCGGCGGCTGTGTTTACGCTCGGCGCGCCGCTGCTCGGCATCTGCTACGGCATGCAGACGATGGCGCAGCAGCTTGGCGGCCGGGTCGCCGCCTCGAGCGAACGGGAGTTCGGCTACGCGGAAGTCACAGTGACGGGCCCGTCCCGTCGTGGATGCGCTGCCCGAGGGCTTCGTCGCAACCGCCGTCACCGAGACGATTCCATTCGCAGCCATGAGCGATGAGCGTCGCGGCTTCTATGGCGTGCAATTTCACCCGGAAGTCACCCACACACCGCAAGGCACGCGCGTCCTGGAGCGCTTCGTGCGCGAGATCTGTGGCTGTGATGCGCTCTGGAGCGTCGGCAATATCATCGACGATGCGATCGTGCGGATCGGCGCCGAGGTCGGCACGGGCAAAGTGCTGTTAGGGCTCTCGGGGGGCGTCGACTCATCCGTCGTGGCGGCACTACTGCACCGCGCGATCGGCGATCAGCTCGTGTGCGTCTTCGTCGATCATGGACTGCTGCGCCTCGGGGAAAGCGCCCAGGTGATGAGCACGTTCGCCGAGCATCTCGGCGTGCGTGTCATGCGTGTCGCTGCGGAAGCGCGCTTCCTTGCGGCGCTTGCGGGAGTGGCGGATCCGGAGGCGAAGCGCAAGATCATCGGCCGCACCTTCGTGGACGTGTTTGACGAGGAAGCCCACAAAATCAGCGGTGTGCAATTCCTCGCTCAAGGCACGATCTACCCGGACGTCATCGAGTCGGCCGGCGCCCGCACGGGCAAGGCACACGTCATCAAGTCGCACCATAACGTCGGCGGTCTACCGGAGTGGATGCGGCTGAAGCTCCTCGAGCCGCTGCGCGAGCTGTTCAAGGACGAAGTGCGTCGCCTCGGCGTCGAGCTCGGCTTGCCGCGCGAGATGGTCTATCGCCATCCGTTCCCGGGGCCGGGGCTGGGTGTCAGGATTCTCGGGGAAGTGCGCAAGGAGTATGCGGACCTGCTGCGGCGCGCCGATGCCATCTTCATCGAAGAGCTGCGCAAGCACGATTTGTACGATCGCACGAGCCAGGCGTTCGCCGTGTTTCTCCCCGTGCGTTCCGTCGGCGTGTTAGGCGATGGGCGGCGCTACGACTACGTCATCGCCCTGCGCGCGGTCGAGACCGTGGACTTCATGACGGCGCACTGGGCGCGTCTGCCGTACGAATTCCTCGCCCACGTCTCGCGCCGCATCGTCAACGAAGTCGCCGGCATCTCGCGCGTCGTCTACGACATCTCCGGCAAGCCGCCCGCGACCATCGAGTGGGAATAGAAAACTTATCCTTCGCCATCAATCGGCTCCAATCGAAAATAGAACTAAGTTACTGTTTCAGAAGAATTTCCCTCTCGGCTACTGGCCGCCCTTCGGCATGACCAGCAAATACAGATTATCGCTGCCTTGTACCGGTCGCTCGCGCGCGCTCGCGACATCGGGCGGCCCGGCAATTGCTCGCAAAGGGTATCGATCCGTCGCTCAAGAGAAGCG
>VBNY01000188.1:4084-10455 GCA_005877705.1 Gammaproteobacteria bacterium | reverse complement strand
GCGCTGACCAAATGCTTCGTGACCGAATTGATGATGTTTCTCATGGCCCTGCTCCGTATGTAGATATTGGTGCCGTATCAGTGTCGTTCGAATCAAACCACTCGTCTCTCGTGGCAGTGATCGTGCACTCGTTCCGGCAGGGCTTCTGTCAACTACCCGACACAGGCGAGGCTGCGAGCAACCTCTGCAGCTCCTGCGGCCGCCAAACTCCTATTTCTCCCAGTTCATCAGGGGCGCCATTGCCGGACGACCCCCCGCTTGAGGTTCCAGCAAGGACGATTACGGGCTACCCATTCCATCGACACCGTTCCGCGACCTGAATCGGCGGGGCGATCTCGCGCAATTGCGAGACTTCGAGGCTGAACGGGCAGTACTGCGGTAACGGAGCCACCTTCACGCCTTGTCGCCCAGAACATTGTAGGCCGTGACCGCCCGGTGCAGCCCTTTAAGAGTGAGCTCGCCCACCGATTCGCCCTCGAAAAGTTCGGCGGTGGCGGCGAGCAGGCGCTTGGAGACCAGAATCTGCTCGGGCTTGGCCTCGCCACACAGTCGTGCCGCGAGATTTGTCACCGTACCGATTGCACCGTAGTCCCAGCGCCCCTCATAGCCGATCGCGCCGATCGTGGCATAACCCTGCGCGATCCCAACACCGAGTTCGAGCTCGTAGCCCATCCTGCGCCAGGAGACGATCATCTCTGCGACCCGCTTACGCATGGCGAGGGCCATGCGGACCGTGCGTTCCGCTGCATTGGGCACCGGCACCGGGTCGTTGAAGAACACCATCATGCCATCGCCGGTAAACCGCTCCAACGTGCCTTCGTGCTCCATCACCAGCCGGCCCATTTCAGCGTGATACTCGCGCAGCACGCCCATGACTTCCTCGGGCTCGACGCTTTCCGCAAAAGCGGTAAAGCCGCGCAGATCAAGGAAGCAGACGGTCAGGTCGCGGCGGTGGGTTGCCAAGGGATCGTCCGCGCCACCGGCCACGATGAGTTCCGCAAGCTGTGGAGAAAAAAAACGCTTGAGCCGCCCGAGACGGTCGAGCAGCGCCACTTGCTCTTTGACGCGCTGCTCGAGTTTCTGATTCCACTCGGCCAACTCCCGCAAATGCATGGCTTCGCGATCGCGTAACCGCTTCTTTTCCAGGCAGGCGCCGATGCGCGCGCGCAGCAGCACCGGATCGAAGGGCTTTGGCAAATAGTCCTCCGCACCCAATTCGATGCAGCGCACGGCGCTGTCCATTTCGTCCAGCGCCGATATCATGACGACCGGAATTTCCCGCAACGCCTCATCCGCAGTGAGACGCTGCAACACGTCGTAGCCGCTCATCTCCGGCATGAGCACGTCGAGCAGCACCAGGTCAATGGGCTGCTGACGCAGCAAGGCGAGCGCATCCTGCCCGTTTGCCACTACTTGCACCCGATGTCCCACGCGTGCCAGCCGGCGGCTCAGCATCTCCCGGTTCGCCGCGTTGTCATCGACCACCAAAATGTTTCCGGTTTCCGCGGTCGGCACCCGGCCGACCGCGATCCGCGCCGTACCCGCGTCGGCGATCGGCACAACTGCTGGCGCGTTGACCCCGTCGGCGATCATGGTATGCAAGGTCTGCGCGGCGCTGGCAATTCGCTCGAGATCCTGGCCCACTTCTACAGCGCCCATTTGCTGTGCCTGCGCCTTGAGCTCATCGGTGGCTGCGATGATGGAGTTTATGGGCCCGGACGCCTGGGTGCCAAGGCGGCGCAAATCGATTTCATTGTCCTTGCGCGTGCGCCCGAGCACTTCATCGACGAGTCGCATCAGCTGCTGCGCATACTCGTGCAGTTCACGCAGTCTAGGCTCCAGCGCCACGATGCGTCCTTCAGTGGCGGTTTCAAGCAACATCTCGCTGTAACCGATAATGTGGTTCAGCGGCGTGTGCAGCTCGTGGCGCAGATGATTCAGTGTTGTCCGGTCGGTGGTCACGCCCGAGGTCCTTGATTGAGCAACGACTCGATCTTTTCCAACAGCCGCGGTAAGTCGATCGGCTTGGTATCGAAGTCGTCACACCCCACGGCCAAGGCTTTATCGCGGTCGCTGGGCATGGCGTGAGCGGTAAGCGCCACGATCGGGATATGGCGAGTCTCCGCTGCCGACCTGAGCCGCTGCGTGGCTTCCCAGCCATCGATCCCCGGCAAATTTCGCCATCGACGGCTGTCACGACCTCGTACCCTCGCTTCTGCAAGCGTCGCGACAACATATCGCGGTTGAGCTCGTTGTCCTCGATCAGCAGGATCTTTTTCATGCGCGGATCCTGGGCGTAACGGCCCACGCTTGCGGATCCGATGCGGGCCGAGGTCCGAATTTGCTGAGTAAGATCATCCGCTAGCCGATGGCGTTAGGTCGCGTGGCCCCCAGATAACAGCGCACGAATCTTTTCGAGCAGGCGCGCGATTGCGATCGGCTTGGTGTCGAAATCGTCGCAGCCCGCAGCGAGAGCCTTCTCACGGTCACCGGTCATCGCATTGGCCGTCAAGGCGATGATGGGAATGTGCCGTGTTTGCAGTGCAGCCTTGATCTGGCGCGTCGCCTCCCAGCCATCGAGCACCGGCAGGCTCAGATCCATCAGAATCACATCGGGCCGCTCGAGTGCAGCAAGCTGCACGCCGCTGACGCCATCGCGCGCGATCACCACGGTATGCCCCTGGCGCTTGAGGCGCTTCTCCAGCACAAAGATGTTGTCCTCATTGTCCTCTACATACAGGATTTTCACGCGAGAATCTCCTTGACCTTCGCATGCTGGCCGCGCTCGATCGAGCGTGGCAGCATGCGGCCCAGTTCACGCAGCAGTTCACCCACATCAGAGGCGTTTTTCCGCATCACCTGCTCAACGTATCCGTTCAGCCGCTTTTGATCCTCGACGCTCAGGTCCTTCGCGGTCAGAACCAGCACCGGAATGTCGCGCCAATCGGGGCGCTGGCGCATCGCGACGAGGAACTCGAACCCATCCATCTCCGGCATCACCAAATCCAGTACGATTACATCGGGAGACGATTCGGCGAGATGTTCCAGCGCGAAGCGGCCATTGCTCGCCCCCGCGACCTGCCATTTCTCCTGCTCGAGCACGCGCCGCACGCTCTCGCGCATGATCTCATCGTCGTCCACCAGTAGGACCTTGCGTGCGATCGGACTGCTGATGTTGTGCAGCAGCCTGATGAGCCGTTCGCGATCGATCGGCTTAGTCATGTATTCCGTCGCGCCGAGCGAGTAGCCGCGGCTGCGGTTGTCCTCGATAGTCACCAGCACCACCGGAATGTCTGCGAGCTGCGGATCGCCCTTGATCGCCGCCAGCACCGTCCACCCGTCCAGGTCCGGCATATTGATGTCGAGCGTGATCGCCGCTGGATGGAGTTCGTGCGCGAGCTCCAAGCCCTCCCGGCCCCGCGTTGCGGTGCGAACCACGAACCCCTCGCGCTCAAGATAGCGCGCCATCACCTCGCATACGGTCTGGTCGTCGTCGATAACGAGGATCAGCGAGCCCTTGACCGGGTTCACCGCCAGCTGCTTAGGACGCACCCGGCGGATCATCGGCGTCGGCTGAACCGCCTCGATCCGAGCGGGTACGCGGATGGTGAATGTCGAACCCTTGCCCAGCTTACTCTCGACCGTGATTTCGCCGCCCATCATCTGGCAGAAGCGCCGGCTGATCGCGAGGCCAAGCCCGGTGCCGCCATACTTGCGCGTGGTCGAGGGATCGGCCTGCACAAATTCCTGGAATAGCCGGCCCATCTGCTCGGACGACATGCCGATGCCCGTATCACTGACAGCCATCGTAATCTCTTCGCTGCCCTTGCTCATGACGCGCGCCACATCGACCGTCACATTGCCATGCTCGGTGAACTTGTTTGCGTTGCTCACGAGATTGAGCAGCGCCTGGCGGATTCGCGTTTGGTCGGCATGCATCTCGCCGATACCCTGCGGACAATGGAGGATGATTTGGTTGGCGTTCTTCGCCGCCAGCGAGCCGATCGTGGCGATGACGTCGTCGACCAGCGGCGCGATAGCGAATGTCTCGACGTGCATGTCCATTCTGCCGGCTTCGATTTTCGACAGGTCCAGAATGTCGTTGATGAGTTCCAGCAGATGATGCGCCGCACGCAGTACGCGCTCCAGCGGTTCGAGTTCTTCTGTGCGCTTCAGGTCGCGCGCATCCTCATGCAACATTTCCGCCAAGCCGATGATCGCATTCAGTGGCGTGCGCAGCTCGTGCGACATATTCGCCAGGAACTGCGATTTCAGCTTGCTCGCCTCCGCGAGCTGCTCACTCTTCGCTTGGCTCTCCTTGAACAGTCGGGCATTCTCGATGGCCAATAGCGATTGCGAGGCCAGCGTTTGCAGCAGTTTCACGATCGACGGCGCGAATTCGCCCGACACTTTGCGGCGGATCACCAGTGCGCCAGTCACGTGCTCGTCGCGCAACAACGGTACCGCAACCACCGCGCGGATTCCGTCGTGCACCCAAAGGACGCTTACCCTTTGGGATAGCTCGACGTCCGTCACCTGAACTGGCGCGCGGTTTACCGCGCACATGCCCACCGGACCGTCCCCGAGGCCGATGCGCGAGCCACGCAGTGTTTCGATCATTTCGTCGCTGACGCCAAAGTTTGCGCGCGGATCGAATACCCCATCGGCCTCGTCGAACTGGTAGAGGGTGCCCGAATCCGCATCGGCCAGGCGCACGGCGCGGGCGATGACGGTTGCCAGCACCGTCTCGAGGTCAAGAGATGAACTCACCGCCTGGCCTACCTCGTTCAGCACCTGCAGTTCTGTGACCGAACGCATCAGCTCGCGCGTGCGGGCCTCGACCTCCGCGGTGCGCTCGGCGACACGTTGTTCCAGTCTGCGCTGATCCTCCTCTATCTCCAGCTGCGATCGACGCAACTTCTCGCTCATCATCCGTAGCGAGGCGAGCAGGTTCCCGAGATCGCGCTTCGGCAGCTGCTCCGCAGCAGCGGCGATTTCGCCTGCCGCGATGCGCCGGGCGAGATCCACGGCGGCGTTGAGCGGCTCGGTAACGCCAGTGATCATGCTGTAGATGAACCAAGCGGCAATCAGCAGCGTGAACAGGGTTGCACCCGCCACGACTTTGCTCTGACGCCGTGCTGAGTCGATCGCTTGCGAGATGGCCTCACTGCTTGCTTTCTCGTAACCTTCCTCGAGCGTGCGAATTGCCTCGCGCGTCTGCCTGATCTGCGGCTGGAGCGCCAGCAGCCGGTCGACAGGCATAGCAACCGAGATCTGGCCCGCCAGGGCCTCCAGACCTGCTGCGACGGCCGACGCACCGTCGTCCTTGTGGCGCAATGCAGCGGCCGCCGCCGCCGATTGCCGAAGCGCGTCATACGCGCGCTGGCCCAGGCTGCCCATGTCTACGGCGTCCGCAGCATGCGTCATGAAGGACTCGAAGCCGTCCTTCGTCGCCCGCGACAGGCCGTGGCGTACCACGACGCTCTCAACCGCAGCAGTGCGTCGCAGGTCAGAGACCGCCTGGTAGAACAGCACCAGCGTGATCGGAGCGATGATGATCACGAACTGCGCAAAGATGCGCAGCTTCAATTGTTTGACTTTGATCATTGGGACGGTGCCCCCCGGGCGCCGAACAAACGCCTGGCCCCCCACCAAGCGGAACGTCAAGTTGTACGCGCTGCGTAGCGAGCCGTCAATCGCACGAGCGCTACGGCCGCCGGCAGCCAGGGCCGACTCCGCCCGTTAGGACAGAGTCGTCATAACAGGGGTTTTGCCCCCATGGCGCGAGAACCTTTGCAAACACCTATATACTCTCGGCCTCGGACGCAGGCCAGCGCCTTCGCATGCTCAGCACCCACAGCCAGTCGCTTGATGCAACCCGCCTGCCGCAACGGCATCGGAAACGCGTGCACTCCGCTGGCCGGCCACTGATTGCGCTGCTGCTCGTTGCCGTGGCACTGCCGGGTGTATGGCCGACACCTGCCAACGCGTCCGCAACTCGGTTGGCCGAGCTGCCTCCCGCGTGGCGTGACGATCGAGGTCAACTCTTCGATCTGCGGACTCTGCAAGGCCACGCCGTCGTATTGACCATGGCTTACGCTAGCTGTCACCGAGTCTGCCCGATGACCATGAGCCGGCTGCAGCAGCTGCAACGCTATTTTGACCTTCGGGGCACTACCGCTGAATTCCTGGTGATTGGCTACGACCCCGATAATGACGACGCCGCAGCCTGGCACCAGTATCGCGAGACCCGGCATCTCACGCGCAGCAACTGGCATTTCCTGGTAGGGACGCACGCAGCCGTCGAGCAGACTGCGCGGCAGCTGGGATTCGAGTTCTGGAAAATGGACCAGCACGTTGTGCACGACCCG
>VBNY01000188.1:0-4046 GCA_005877705.1 Gammaproteobacteria bacterium | reverse complement strand
ATGGGTACCACAAGACACCGCAGTGCGAATCAGGGCCGGGCATGGACCGGCGGGTTGCTCGTGGCGGCTCTCAGTCATCTGCCAGTCACTCATGCTGCAGCCGCTGACAGCGAGCGCATCGCGGTGCTCGAACAGAAGCTCGATCAGAGTCTGCAGACAATCCAGGAGCTGTCGGCGAGGGTTCACGACCTGGAAGTGCAAGTGGCGCAGGGCGCGCCCGCAACGGTAAATAAGCCTCCCGGCAGGACGGCGGCAGCGGCAGCGGCGATACCATCCGACACTGCGCAACGCCTTACCAAAGTCGAGCAGACGCTGACACAGATGGCCGCGAGTGCCGGCCAGCATGCCGAGGGTAGCGGCCTGCCGCTGCATGGCTTTGCAGACGTCGGCGTCGGCAACCACAACCCGGAGTTTTCCCAATACCAGGGTGCCGATGTTGGTTCGCTGGAGTTTTTCCTTACGCCGCGCCTCGGCAGCCGTACTCGTGCTCTCTTCGAGCTGAACTTCGAAGTCGGCTCAGACGGGACGGTAGGCGTTGATCTGGAGCGCGCGCAGATCGGCTACCAGTTCTCGGATTCCGCAACGGTGTGGGTTGGACGGTTTCATACGCCCTATGGGTACTACAACACCGCCTTTCACCACGGCCAGCAGATTGCGACGGCTCTGCGGCGGGCGGCATCATGCCCGCGCACACGGTCGGGGCCTGGCTCACCGGCTCGGAGCGTGTGGGCGACGAGAAAGTCACCTATGACGTTTTCATTGGTAACAGCCAGCGCATCCAGGGCGGCATTCTCGACATGAACAACGCCGGCAACACGCACGGCAGCACGATCGTAGGCGGAAACCTCGGTCTGCTCCTGAGCGGAGCTCTGGACGGCTTGAAGATCGGTGTGGACGCGTTTCAGACCCGCATCGAGGACCAGGACCAATCGCCCTCATACTTTACGCGGGTGAAGAGTTTCGGTGCGTACGCAGCCTACGACACCGACAACTGGGAAGATATCGCCGAGTTTCATGTCTTCAATAACGAGGACCTCACGGGTCATACAGGAGCGCATCGCAGTGAAGCCGGCTTCGTGCAGATAGGCTATCGCGCCGGCCGCTACACACCGTATGCTCGTTACGAGCGGGGCGCGTTCCAGCAGTCTGACCGCTTCTTTGCCGCGCAAACCAGCGGTAGCTCGTACTACCGCGACGCCCTGGGGCTGCGTTTCGACGTGGATCTCGTGTCTGCGCTCAAGTTGGAGCTCGCGCAGACGCATCTCACCGACCGCCTCATCGGCAGCTACGACGAAGCACTCGTCCAGTACGCGATCCGATTCTGATCGCTCATTAGGGAAACTGGGAGATGATCAGAAGCTCAGCGAAGCTCCTCCTGGCCGCGCTGCTGTGCGCAGGATGCGCTGTAGCGCGCGCCGCGGACCTGTATCTCATCTGCAATTCCGGGGTGTCGCTCGCTGCGTCCGACGTACGTGACCTGTTCCTCGGTGAAAAGCAGTTCGCCGGTGAACTAAGGCTAGTGCCCGTAGACAACAGTGCGGCGCAGAACCTGTTTCTGGAAAGAGTTCTGAAGATGAACGTCGCGAAATACTCGACCACGTGGACAAAGAAGTCGTTTCGCGACGGCATAAATCCGCCCCTGGTCACCGGCAGCGACGCGGAAGCGCTCGCCTACGTCAAGCGCACCCCCGGCGCCTGCAGCTACGTCGGTACTCCGAACACTGTAGGCGTACGGGTCGTCTCCACATTATGAAATCTGTGTCGAACGATAGCTTTCGGCCCGCCCCGCATCTCACTTGTTCGCCCCGATTCATGTCTCAAATCGCGGATTGTACAGGTGCCCTGAACGAAACGCGCCGCATTGCCGCGATCGGTTGCATCGACCTCCGCGAGGAGCAACGGTTGGGTAAATCGTGCCGGCCGGTGCGGCTACTTAGTGGCGAGACCGTGCGGGCGGGCAGGACCGGTCGCAAAAGCCGTGTTGAAATCCAGCTGGAAGCGCGGATCGAGCAGCAGATCGCTCTCGGTGATCCGCGCAACATGGATTCTGTGGTCGCCTTCGGCGTGAACCTTCCCGAAGTCGTCTTCATTCAGGAAGTAGTCACTGATGATAAGGCGCCTTTCATCGGGCGTAAGGGCAATGTAGTGGGGCCCGGAATCGCGTCCGACGTCAAGCACCTTGAGTACGCGCGGCGTGTCGGGATTCGAGATGTCGAACATCACCACTTTCCCGGCTTGGTTCATGGAAATGAAAAGCCTGCGGCCATCGGTGGTGATGCGCATGAGCTGCGGCCACCCGCCTTTCGCGATGGAGGCAAAATCGAAGACTGCACGCGCGGTTGCGCGCCTGGTGTCCAGCAAGTAGAGATGATCGTCGAGCATTCCGGCAGTGAAGCCGCGCCTCTCGGGGTCGCGCGGAATGAGTTTTACGTCAATAGTGCCGCCGGCATTGGGAATGCTGATGGTGGCCAGGATCTCGCGGCGCTTGAAATCCCACACGCGCACGCTACCGCGCAGATCGAGCCCGCCGGGCACGGCGTCGAGGGTGGTGGAAGGGCAGATGAAATCGCTGGTGACCATCAGATTGATTTCCGGACGGACCGCGATGCCATGGGGATTGAAGCCATCGTCCGGGGGGTCGTCGGGGTGTTCGTGGACCAAGTTCAGCTGGCGATCAAACTCTGCCACACGGCCCGGAGCGTGGCCGGCCGCGCCCCCCATCATGGTGACCAGGAAGCCGCCATCGGCCAGGGCGTGGAACTCGTCGGTAATCGCGGAAAGAGGCGGGTCGGCAGCGGAGAGAAATTTTGGTGCGGCCGGATCAGAAACGTCCCAAAAAAAGACTTCCTTCTGTCCTTTGAGGGCGCTGAGCAAGCCGCCGCACGCGGCAACCTTTCCGTCCGCTGAAAGTCCGATGTGGTGAAATTCGTTTCCGGCGGCGCCGGGCTCCGGCAGAGAAGCCTGGGCTATCACTTTCCCGTAGTTGCTGGATTCTTCGTCGAAATTTATGACCGCCAGAAAGTCAGGGTTCTTGCGAGCCTGATCGCCGGCACAGACGAACAGGTATCTCGGCTCGCCCGGCTTGCGGCCGCCTTGCCACTGGCCGCTGTCCTCATTGGCGGGGACCACGCCCACGGCTGTCAGCAGCGTGGCGGCGCCCAGAAGTGCTGAAAAATGCCAGGCCGCGCTGCGAAACAGCCTGAATTGAGTCATAGTGGTTGCTCCGTTGAGATGCAGAGTATGAGGAACTCCTCTCTAGAAGACCTTTGCGAGAGCTGCTTTTTTCCTTATGATTTTCTCCAGGGTCGCCGCCATGGCTGCTAGCCATCAGTACGCGTTTGGCCAGTACCGTCTGGATACGCAGGCGCGGCTGCTGTTTCGCAAGGGAGAGCGCGTGGTGCTCACGCCCAAAGCCGTGGACCTGCTGATTGCATTGGTCGCGGCGGAGGGCAGAGCCATCGGGAAAGAAGAGCTGCTGCAGAAAGTTTGGCCGGGCGCCGTCGTCGAAGAAGGCAGCCTGACATCGCACGTTTCGCTGCTGCGCAAGGCCCTAGGGGAAGGCCACGATGAGCCACGGTTCATCGAAACGATTCCCAAACGCGGTTACCGATTCGTATGTCCCGTAATTCAAATTCCAGCACCAACTGCCGATGCCGGCGCGGGCAGAATGATGCTGGTGGTATTGCCCTTTGAGAACCTCAGTGGCGGGGAGAAGCACGACTACTTTAGCGAGGGCTTGACCGAGGAAATGATCACGCAGCTTGCCCGGCTCAATCCGGACCGGCTGGGCGTGATCGCACGCACCTCCGCCATGCAATACAGATCCACCAACAAGTCCGTTCAGCAAATCGGGCGGGAACTGAGAGTCTCGCACCTCTTGGAGGGGAGCGTGCGTCGGGCGGCGGACCGGGTGCGAATCACTGCACAGCTCGTGCGCGCCAGTGATGAGACTCATCTTTGGGCGGAGGCCTACGAGCGCAGCCCGCACGACATCCTGGCACTACAGGGCGAAGTGGCGCGCGCCATCGCGCGTGAGATCCAGATCA
>VBNY01000105.1 GCA_005877705.1 Gammaproteobacteria bacterium | reverse complement strand
GGAGTCCAACACCCCATCGCGAGCGTTTCCCGCAGGCGCGCGTCCGCCGCATTCCACACGATGCGTCCGCCGCCGGGGACGATGCGCACCAGATGGTGGAACTGGCGTTGGATCGAGGCGACGTCGGGGTAGATATCCGCGTGGTCGTACTCGAGATTGTTGAGGATCAGGGTGCGCGGCCGGTAGTGCACGAACTTCGCCCGTTTGTCGAAGAAGGCCGTGTCGTACTCATCCGCCTCGATCACGAAGAACGGGGCGCGCCCGAGCCGCGCGCTCAGCTCGAAGTTGGCCGGCACGCCGCCGATGAGAAACCCCGGCGCGAGGCCCGCGTGCTCCAGGATCCACGCCACCAGCGAGGAGGTGGTGGTCTTCCCGTGGGTCCCGGCAACCGCAAGCACCCAGCGGTCGTGCAGCACCGCACGCGACAGCCATTCGGGCCCCGACACGTAGGGAAGGCCGCGCTCGAGCAGCTCTTCGATGACCGGCTGCCCGCGGGTCATGACATTGCCGACTACGACGATGTCGGGCGCGGGTTCGAGCTGCGCGGCATCGAAGCCCTCGATCACCTCGACGCCCAGTGCCGCGAGTTGCGTGCTCATGGGCGGATAGACGTTGCGATCGGAGCCGGTGACGCGATGACCGGCCGCGCGCGCGATGGCGGCGATGCCGCCCATGAACGTGCCGCAGATGCCTAGGATATGGACGTGCATCGAAACTCTCAGCCTGAGGTCGGAAACAGGGCGAGCACCAGCAGATTCCCGGCCAGCGTCTGCAGAATCACGAGCGCGACGCTGCTGCTGCTGGACCACTCGAGCGCGGCCTTCACGACGTGGCTGTTGACGGCGATGACCCAGATGAGGAGCGCCAGGCCCATGAGCGTCACGGGAAACTGCCAGAGCGTGTCCTGCGCGAAGCGGCGCATCAGCCATCCCGACGTGACCAACATCGGCGACAGCACAGCCTGGAAACCGAACACCGCGGTCGTCGTCTGCAGGAAGCGCTCAGGTCTGCCGGCGAGCTTCAGCAGCAGCACGTACCAGGCGAACGTGAACGCCACGTCGACGAGCAGTTGCGCGAGCCATGAGCCCGGCAGCGGCGGCAGCACGGTGCTCACGATGCAATTGACGACGAAATAGCCGACAACCGTCAGCGCGAGCAGTAGCATGGAGGCCGGCAGGTCCTGGGGCCCTCGGCGCAGCAGCGCGATCTGCGTGTATAGCTGGATGAGCTCCTTCATGACCCTTCCGCAAGAGCTGGGCTCGAGCCGCATAATGTACCATTCAGTAGTCACCTCACCCGCGGCTCTTGCCGAGCTGGCTGCCGACCTCGAGACACGCGAGGGCGTGGGCCTGGACACTGAATTCCTGCGCGAGCGCACCTATCGCGCGGAGCTGTGCCTCATCCAGGTGTCTGCCGCCAGCGACGCCGCGTGCATCGACCCGCTCGCCCTGGCGGATCTCACGGCGCTCGCTCGGGTGCTGACCGCGGCGGCGACCATCAAAGTCATGCACGCCTCGCGCCAGGACCTCGAGGTGCTGTTGCCGGCCACCGGCCTGGTGCAGCCGGTGTTTGATACGCAGATTGCCGCGGCGCTTGCCGGCCTGCCCGCCCAGATCGGTTACGCCGAGCTCGTGCGCCGCCTGCTGGGGACCGAGCTCGCGAAAACCCACACGCGCACCGACTGGTCGCGCCGGCCGCTGTCAGCGCAGCAGATCGAGTATGCGCTCGATGACGTGCGCTACCTGTTGCCGCTCAGATCACAGCTCGAGGAGCAGCTGGACAAACTCGAGCGCCGCGCCTGGCTCGCGGAAGAGCTCGCCGCGCTGGCTGACGCGCGCGCCTTCACGACACAACCGGAGCAAGCGTGGGTGCGTATCAAGGGGTTGCACGCCCTCGATGCCGCCCGCATGCGTCTGGCGCGCGAGCTCGCTGCCTGGCGCGAGCGGCGCGCGATCGAGCGCAATCGGCCGCGTGGCTGGATTCTCGACGACGCGGCGTTGCGCGAGATCGTTGTGCGAGTGCCGCGCTCCGTGGAGGCGTTGACGGCGATTCCCGAATTACCACCCGCGATCGTGAAGCATTGCGGGGACGAGTTGTTGGCTTGTATTCGCGCAGCGGCCGTTCCGGATCCGGCCCCGGCAGTCAACGGTCGCCCGCGCGCCGATCCGATGAAGACCGCACTCGTCAAGAAGCTCGGGGTCCTCAACCAGTCGATCGCCGCAAGTCTCGGCCTGAGCCCGGAAGTGTTGGCCACACGCCGCGATCTCGAGCAGCTCGCGGCAGGCCGCCGTGACGTTGCCGTGCTGCGCGGCTGGCGCCGCGGCGTCGTCGGCGACCGCATGTTGGCTGCGCTCTGACCACCCCGGGGATCGGCGGTGTCGCCAAACGGCGACCACCAGTCGGACAGGACACCCGGCACAAGCTGTGCCGGGGGCGCGGCACTTCCTGAACTACTGTCGCGCCTCCGGCCCGCCAGTGGGGTTTTTCGGTATCCCGGAGGGTATCGGGCCGGGCACCGGGCTTGGTATCGTTGGCTCTATGGAAGAGCCTGCAAAGCAGCTGCGCGTAATGCTCGAGCGTGAGCACGCTGCGCGCATCGAGGCTGAGCGCAACGGCCGGCTCAAGGATGAGTTCCTGGAAGCCCTGGGCCACGAGCTGCGGGCACCCCTCAATGCGATCCTCGGCTGGGCGCGCCTCATGGAGCTCGGGCGGCTGGGAACGCAGGAGACTCAGGCCGGGGGCCAGACGATTGCGCGCAACGCCCGGCTGCTGGCCCATGTCGTGGATGACCTGCTCGACCTCAGCGCGGTCACGAGCGGCAAGATTCGTGTCGATCCCGAAGAGACGGACGTCTGCGAGATCGTGGAAGCGGTGCTCGACATCCTGCAGTCCGCCGCCAAGAGCAAGGGCGTGACGCTCGAGAAGCATTTCGCCACGCCGACGTGCCTCGTCTTCGGTGACCCGCACCGGCTGCAGCAGGTGGTGTGGCACCTTCTCAGCAATTCCATCAAGTTCACGCCCCGCGGCGGGCGCGCCGAGGTGACCGTGCGAAACGCCGGCGGCCAGTGCGAGATCCTGGTCACCGATACCGGCGCCGGGATCGCGAGCGATGTGCTGCCATTCGTATTTGACCGCTTCTGGCGTGCGGAGGCTTCGGACAAGCACCGCTATTCGGGCCTGGGACTGGGGCTGGCGCTCGCGAAGCGGCTGGCTGAGCTGCACGGCGGCACGGTGAATGCGACCAGCGCCGGTCTGAATCGTGGCGCGACATTCACGGTCGTGTTGCCGCGCGTGGCACCCCGTGACGGGCGGGAGCCTTCGAACGGCGTCCATCACGCCCCGGAGGCAAAGGTCGCCGGCTATCAGGCCAACCTGTCCGGTCTGCGTGTGCTGGTCGTGGACGACGAGCCGGACACCCTGGATCTGTTGCGACGCGTCCTTGGCGACAGCAAGGCGCAAGTTGCGGCCGCCCCCTCGGTCGAAGCCGCGCTGGCCGCCCTCGGCGACTTTGCTCCGCACGTGCTGATCTCAGATGTCAGCATGCCCGGCCGCGACGGGTACGAGCTGATTCGCGCTGTACGCGCGACGACCGGCCCTGACGCTCTGCCGGCGGCCGCACTGACCGCTTATTCAGGCCCCGAGGACGCTGCGCGAGCCAAAGAAGCCGGTTTCCAGATGCACATTCCCAAGCCGGTCGAGCCCGAGCAGCTGGTCAAGGTAGTCGCACGGCTCGCCGGACGTGAAGCGGCCTTGGTCGCCGAGGCGAGCTAGCTCCGCCGTACCCGCCTGCGGCGCCGTTTGCTGGGGCTGCGTAGCGCCGTCACTGATTTCTTCCCGGTGCGCGTCCGAGCCGGCTTGCGAGCTTTGATCCGTGCTTGTCTGGCTGGCCCGCGCGCAGCCGGCGCTCCCCTGGCCGGCGCTTGCTTCGCCCTGGCGGCGTGTCGGGGCCTGGCTGCGGTCGTACGGGATGCGCGGCCTGCCGTCGACTTGCGCCGTGCGGCCGACTTGCGAGCCGGTGATATATGGCGCGTTGGCCTAGGCACCGGCGACAGTGCCCCGTCGCTCGACAGGGCGGACGCTGGGGGGGTGCGCAGCG
>VBNY01000104.1 GCA_005877705.1 Gammaproteobacteria bacterium | reverse complement strand
AGACGACAATCGCCGGCGTGGACGTCAGCGGCTCCGAGCTCATCTACCGGGACGAGGCTCAAAAGAAGGTCACTGCGCTCACCAACGTGGAGGCGCACGCGGGCGCGTTGGGGGGCGGCGCTTCGGTGCCGGCCAGGATCGAGTTCGACTACGGCAACGGCAGCGCACAGCCGGTAGTGCACATCGCCGTGGCGGCGCGCGTGGCGATGCGAGCTGACCCGTCGCAGGTGCAACTGTCCGACCTCGATCTCGCGCTCAATGACATGCACGTGCGTGGCAGCGCGGCGATCGCGGACCTCGACAAAATGGCGCTGCGCTTCGACCTCGGGGCGGACGACATCAACCTCGATCGCCTCCTGCCGCCCGCTGCGCCCGGCGGCGGGGGCGAGGCACGGGCCTCGCGAGCGCCCGCGGCCCAGCAGCCACCCACGCAGTTGCCGATCGAAGCGCTCAGGAGCCTCGATGCGCAGGGCACGCTGCGCGTCCACAGCATCACCGTCAGGCGCCTGGTGTTCACCGGCATGACCTTGCCGCTGACGGCGAAAGAGGGCCGTGTTCGCTTGGGTCCCGCGAGTGCGGGATTCTTCGGCGGCCGCTATGACGGCGACGTTCTCCTGGACGCGCGCCCCGCCCAGGCGCAATTGTCGCTGAATGAGCACATCCGAGGTGTCGATGTCGGTGCCTTGATGAAGGCGCTGTTCGCGACGAGTCGGCTCGTCGGACGCGGGGACGCCAACGTGATCGCCACGGGTGCGGGCAACTCGGATACAGCGCTTTCCCACTCGCTCGCGGGCAAGCTGGACGTCAACGTGAAGAACGGGGCGCTCGATGGAGTCGATCTCTGGTACGAGCTGCAGCTGGCGCAAGCACTGTTGAAGCGCGAGGCAGCCCCGGCACGCACCGGAGCGGAGCGCACGACCTTCAACGCCCTCAGCGCCACCGGGACGCTCGAGCACGGCGTGCTGCACAACGAGGATGTGCAAGTCGCAACAGACTATCTCAAAGCGCGCGGCAAGGGTACGCTCGACTTGAATACGCAGGCGATCGATTATTACGTGGTCGCGCAGGTCAGCCGGGTGCCGTCCTCGCCTGCGCAGGGGGTAGGCGGGAGCGGTCAGCTTGCCGATCTCAAGGCCGCCGAGGTTCCCATTAGAATAACCGGCAGCCTCGGGGCCATGAAGGTGCGGCCCGATATCGAGGCTCTCGCCCGCCAGGAGGTGCGTGGTCAGCTGCAACAGAGGAGCGACGACTTGAAACAGAAGCTAGGTGAGAAGCTGAAGGACCTGTTCGGACACTGAAGAGGCCTCAGGCGCGACTTTTGTGACAGGCATGCATTTTCGTCTTAACGTAACAGCAGGGCTGGGAATAGAGGGCCATCACGCACCGTGCGAAGCGTAGGATCTAAGTTAAGAGCCACGCTGGCATCGCTGGCACCCGGCCGAGGCCATTGAACTCAACGGGAGGGAAGGACGATGCGACCGCTCTCTACTGACCCGACTGACCCGGATTCGACGCTGCATACCGCCTTCATAGATTCCCTGAGCTCCTTCAGCCGGCTGCATCGCGCGCAGCGCTGGGAAGGCACCTTCGGTGAATACCTGGCCGACATCCTGCCGCCCAACCCGGCGGCGATGGCGCGTACGAGTCACGAATACATCTGGGACATGCTGCGCTGGCATGGCCGGGTCGCGCAGCCCGATGCCCCCGAGAACGCGCGGGCTCGCGAGCTGTTCAAGCGCGAGCTGTTCGGGATCGACGAGCCGCTCTCCAGGGTCGTCGACTACTTCAAGGGAGCCGCCGCCGGCTCCGATGTCGGCCGCCGGCTGCTGCTGCTGCTAGGCCCGCCGTCGGGTGGCAAATCGACGCTGGCGATCCTTCTCAAGCGCGGTCTGGAGGAATACAGCCGCACGGACGAGGGCGCGCTCTATGCGATCAAGGGCTCGCCGCTACGCGAGAGCCCCCTGAATCTCATCCCCGCAAGCCTGCGCGCAGAATTCCGTGACCGCTTTGGGGTGAACGTCCAGGGCGAGGTGTCCCCGTGGGCGCGCGACTACGTAGAGCGCGAGTTCGAGGGCGATTTCGTGCGCGTTCCGGTCGAACGCGTATTCCTCTCGGAGGCCTCGAGAATCGGCATCGGCACGTATGCCCCGCACGATCCCACCACGGCCGATATCGCGGATCTCGTCGGATCGGTCGACCTCGCGAAGGTCGCGCAGATTGGTGACGAAGGCGACCCGCGCGCGTGGTCGTGGTCGGGCGCCGTGTATGCCGCGAGCCGCGGCATGCTGGAGATGATCGAAATCCTCAAAGTGAAGCGCGAGTTTCTGTATCTGCTGCTGACCCTCACGCAGGAGAAGAACGTCAAGGTATCGCGCTTTCCGCTCATTCACCTCGACGAGACGATCCTCGCGCATACCAACCTCGCCGAGTTCCACAAGTTTCTGCAGGAGAAGGAGAACGAGGCGCTGCTCGACCGCATGGTCATCATCAAGGTCCCGTACGCGCTGTCCTATCGCGACGAGGCCCGGATCTATCAGAAGCTCGTATCCGGCGCGCCCGCCTTCCGCAACGTCCATCTCGATCCGCACGTACTGAATCTGGCGGCGGTGTTTGCCATCCTGACCCGCCTGTCGAAACCCGAGCGCGAAGGGCTCGACATGCCGAAGAAGCTGCGGCTGTACGCCGGCGAGGCGGTCGAGGGAATTCCCGAGACCGAGGCGGTGCGTCTGCACGCAGAGACGCCCGACGAAGGCATGACCGGAGTGAGCCCACGCTTCGTGATCAACGCGCTCTCGAACGCCATCACGCGCGGCAATACCCACAGCCTCACGAGCATGGAGCTGTTGCTCGCCGTGAAGGACGGCATCGAGAGCGATGCGCGCATGGACGCGAAGCAGAAGAAGGCGTGGATCGACCACCTGGTCACCGCGCGCAAGGAGTTCTACAACCGCTGGGTGAAGGAGGACGTGCATCGCGCCATGTTCGCCTCGTTCGAGGAAGAGGCGCAGCAGCTGCTCGAGAAGTATCTCGATGAGGTGGAGGCGTCGCTCGATCACCGCCAGGTCACCGATCCGATCACCGGCGAGACGCGCCCGGCGGACGAGCGCTTCCTGCGGTCCGTCGAAGAGAAGATCAAGGTGTCCGACTCCGGCAAGCTCTCGTTCCGGCAGGAGGTCGTGCGCAAGGCCATGGTGGCCTTCAAGGTGGGCGAGAAATTCAAGCTCGCGAGCCACGCGCGCATGCGGGAAGCGATCGAGCAGTATCTATTCGAGGAGCGCCGCGACGTGTTGCGGCTCGTCACCTCGACGGCGCGCCCTGACGAGGACGCGCGCCAGAAGATCTCCGTCGTTCAGCAGCGACTCGTCACCGAATATGGCTATGACGAGCACAGCGCCAAGGAAGCTTTGAGTTACGTCACGACCCTGCTCGCTCAGGAGTAGCGCGCGAGCCCGAAAAGGAGTACGAGTAGCACATGAGCGAAAACAGCAACAAGCCCGGCACGGATGCCGCGAAGTGGTACGAGCTGTTTTCGCGCGGTGCGCGCGACTGGCTGCGGCACGATGAGAAGGTCCGCGAGTCGGTGCGTCAGCACCTGCCTCAGATCATCGCCGGCGGCGATGTGATCAACGACGGCGCACGCACGGTGCGTGTGCCGGTGCGGATGCTCGAGCACTACCACTTCCGGCTGCGCCGCCCGGAGGAGAGCCAAGGGGCAGGGCAGGGCAAGGCCAAGCCGGGAGATGTGTTCTCCGATCCCTCCCGCCAGCGTGGACCGGGCGAGAAAGGTCCCGGCGGGCAGGACGAGGGCGAGGTGCAACTGCTGCTCGAATTCAAGGTGGACGACATCGTCGACTGGCTGTGGGAGGAGATGCAGCTTCCCAACCTCAAGGCGCGTGTCGGACCTTCCGACGAGACGGAGTGGGTACGCGAGGGCTGGGATCGTCGCGGCGCGCGCTCGCGTCTCGATCGGCGCCGATCGTTCAAGGAGATGGTGAAGCGCCGCAGGGCCCCGGGCGCCACGCCGAGCTTTATTGATGAGGACCTGCGCTTCCGGCAGCTCACGCGCCGGCGGCAACCGGCGATCCACGCGGTCGTGTTCTTCATGCTCGACGTCTCAGGCAGCATGTCCGACCGCGACCGCAAGCTTGCCAAGACATTCTTTTTCTGGGTCGTGCAGGGGCTGCGACGCGAGTACCGCTCCCTCGAGACCGTGTTCGTGGCGCACACGACCGAGGCCTGGGAATTCACCGAAGCGGAGTTCTTCCAGGTGAGCGGGACCGGTGGCACGGTCGCCTCGACCGGATTCGCCAAAGTGCGCGAGGTCATCGACGCGCGCTACAACCCCGGTCGATGCAACATCTACCTCTTCTACGCCTCCGACGGCGACAACTCCGTGAGCGACTCCGCGGATGCGCGTGAGTCGCTCTCGTCGATTGCCGGGGACGCGTGCTACACCGGGTACGTGGAGGTTTCTTCCGGTCTGTCGCGGCAGCTCGCCACTGAAACCGGCCGGCTGTTTGCGGAGCTGTCGGCTGCGGGCTGCGCCGCGGGCAGCTATGCACTCAACGACTTCGACGATGTCTGGGGCGCCGTGCGGCACTTCTTCACGGCCGAGAGCAACGCTCCAGAGGGCCCGTGAGAGCCCCGCATGAGTGAAGACTGGCGCAGTTACGTTCAACGGATCGAAGAGCTGGCCGCCCGCTCCGGCCTCGAGTTCCACCCAGTCGACTTCGAGGCCGTCCCCGACTCCTTCATGATGGAGATCGCCGTGTACGGACTGCCCGTGCGCATGCCGCATTGGTCGTTCGGCGTGCGCTACATCTACCAGCTCATCCAGCGGCACATGGGCCATTCGCGGCTGTTCGAGGTGGTGTTCCCCGGAAATCCCGGGCACGCCTATCTCGCCTCCAGCAATGGACTTGCGGAAAACATCCTGGTCACGGCGCACGTGCTCGGCCACGCGGACTTCTCGCGCAACAACCTGCTGTTCCGGCGCTGCCAGGCGCAGGTGAGCGAGCGCATCGTGGAGCACGCCGCAAACCACGCACGCCAGATTCAGCAGGCGATCGAAGCCCACGGCATGCAGAGGGTGGAAGCGGTCCTCGATGCCGCCCTCGCGCTCGAGCAGCACATCGATGTCGACCAGCCGCTCAGGCGCCCGCGTTACCCCGAGTACCTGCAGGATCCCAAGACATTGGCGGATGACGAGTTCCGGAAGCGCTTCGCGGCGCTGGATCCGACCGCGGCGAGCACCGGAATCGAAGTCAAGAAGCGCGCGCCGGTGCCGCCGCATCCGGAGCGCGACCTGCTGTGGTTCGTCGCGAACTACGCGCCCGAGATGGAAAGCTGGGAGCGGGACATCTTCCTCGCCGTCCGCGAGGAGTCCTTCTACTTTTATCCGGTGTTCGCGACCCAGATCATGAACGAGGGCTGGGCCTCCTACTGGCACGCGCGCCTGCTGCGCGAGGCCGATTTCCTGCCGCAGCCGCTGTCAGCAGGTGGCCCTCACCATCAATCCGTATCACCTCGGCTTCGCGATGTGGGAGAAGATCGTCGAAAAAGAGGGCATCGAGGCCGCTCGACACATCATGGAGCAGGACGACGACTTCGGCTTCGTCCGCAACCACCTGACCCGCGAGCTGGCGGACGAGCTCAATCTGTTCCGTTTCAGCGCGCGCAGCGACGGCCAGATCAAAGTGCTGGAGCACGAGCTGACGGAGTTGC
Organism: Gammaproteobacteria bacterium; assembly: GCA_005877705.1. GTDB lineage: Bacteria > Pseudomonadota > Gammaproteobacteria > Steroidobacterales > Steroidobacteraceae > 13-2-20CM-66-19. The sequence goes on along the minus strand of VBNY01000104.1, from coordinate 2,752 downwards.
ACGAGGCGCTGCTCGGCGCGAAATACAACTTCGGCGCGCCCACCGTGTCTGCCAGCCACGTCCGCAACGACGGTACGCTCGAACTCACGCATGATAACTCCGTCGACGGGCGCGGTCTCGATCTCGAGCGTAGCCGCAAGGTGCTGGATTACGTGCAGCGCGTGTGGCGCCGGCCGATCGTGCTGACCACGGTGAATCAGGCGGGCTCTACGCTCGAGCTGACCTCACCCTAACCACCCTTTACTTCACTTCTTTATGTGGGGGGGCCGTTCGCGGTGCGGGCGGGATCGGTTCAGTTCCCCAGTCCTCCTCCTCGTTGGAGGTCACGATGGAGACTGGGTCGCTCGCGGGGAAGCTAGCCGCGAGCGCGTCGTCCAGCTGCTTTTCGATCTTCTGGCGCTTGCGCGCTTCGTCCGCGGGAGAGTTGCTCACTTGGCTTGGCTCCTTCCTTTCGCCCGGCACTGGCTGGCGCCGCCGAATTGCTGATCGAATACTACACCTCCTTCGGGCGGAGACTGCGCGCGATGGCGCAGGGTAGGCGCTGCCCGCGAGGGGAGTCCGACTACGCGGTGTAGCCTTCGGCCGCCCCGCGGTAGTAGGCTCTCACCCCAAGCTGCAGGCGCTCATGCGAGCGCCCGCCGGACTTTTGCCGGGGAGCATCCGCCATGGGGTATACGACGCAGGGCATCCGCAATGTCGCGCTGGTCGGGGCGGCCGGCGGGGGCAAGACGCTGCTGCTGGAGGCCCTGCTGCTGCAGGCGGGCGCGACCCGAGCCAAGGGTAATCTGCAGCGCGGCACCACCGTTTCGGACTTCGACCCGCAGGAGAAGCGCCTGCAGCACTCGCTCGACGCCGCGATCTGCAGCTTCGACCACGATTCCACCCACATCAATCTGATCGACACGCCGGGTTATCCGGACTTCCTCGGCCGCACGCTGTCGGTGCTCGAGGCGGTGGACGCCGTGGCCATCGTCGTGAGCGCGGCGAGCGGTGTAGACACGATGACGCAGCGCCTGATGGATTTCGCGCGCGAGCGCCAGTTGTGCCGGCTCGTCATCATCAACAAGATCGACAGCCGCGATGCCACGTGCGCCGAAGTGTTGCGGCAGGTGCGCGAAACCTTCGGCTTCTTCCGTCGAGGGGGCGCATACCCAGATCATCGATCAGGTGGTCGAGCTCGACGAGAAGCTCATGGCCGTCTATCTCGAGCAGGGCGAGGAGCTCTCGCCGGAGCAGCTTCACGACCCTTTTGAGCAGGCGCTGCGCGAGGGTCACCTCGTGCCGGTGTGCTTCGTCTCCGCCGAGACCGGCGCGGGTATTCCCGAGCTGCTGCGCATCCTGGTGCGCCTCATGCCCAATCCGACCGAGGGAAATCCACCGCCCTTCCTGAAGGGCACGAATGCGGATGCTCAACGTGTGCAGGTTGCCTCGGATCCTGACAAACACGTGGTCGCACACGTGTTCAAGGTCAGCATCGATCCGTACGTCGGCAAGCTCGGAGTGCTGCGCGTGCACCAGGGAACGGTGCGCCCTGGCAGCCAGCTGTTCGTCGGAGATGCGCGCAAGCCCATCAAGATCGCGCATCTCTTCAAGCTCATGGGCAAGGACACGGCGGAGATCCCGGAGGCGATCCCGGGCGACATCTGTGCTATCGCGAAAGTCGACGAGCTGCACCTCGATGCGGTGCTGCACGACTCGCATGATGAAGATCAGTACCACCTGAAGCCCGTGTCATTTCCTCCGCCGATGCTCGGGATCGCGATCGAGCCGGAGCGGCGCGGAGACGAGCAGCGTCTGGCAGACACTCTCCACAAGCTCACCGCTGAAGATCCGTGCGTGCGCATCGAGCACCATGCCTCCGTCAACGAGACCGTGATTTACGGCATGGGGGAATTCCACCTGCGAGTGCTGCTCGAGCGCATGACCGAGCGCTACGGGGTGCGCGTCAAGACGCATCCGCCGAGCATTCCGTATCGGGAGACCATCACCCGGCCGGCCGAGGGACACTGCCGGCACAAGAAACAGACCGGCGGCGCCGGGCAGTTCGGCGAGGTTTTCCTGCGCGTGGAAGCGATGGACCGGGGCGCGGGCTTCGAGTTCGTCGACGACGTCGTGGGAGGGGCGATTCCCGGGCAGTTCATCCCGGCAGTCGAGAAGGGCGTACGACAGGTATTGACGGAAGGGGCGCTTGCCGGTTTCCCGCTGCAGGACGTCCGGGTGATCGTCTACGACGGCAAGCATCACGCTGTGGACTCGAAGGAAGTCGCATTTGTGTCCGCAGGACGCAAGGCGTTTCTGGACGCCATCCAGAAAGCGAGCCCGATCGTGCTCGAGCCCATCATGCGCATGGAGATCACCGCGCCTTCAACCTCGATCGGTGACATCACCGGAGACCTCGCTACCAAGCGGGCGCGTATCAACGGCAACAGCACCCTGCCCGGACAGCGTGCAACCGTCACAGCGCTGGTGCCGCTTGCCGAAGTGTCTGAGTATCAATCGCGCCTGAAAGCGCTCACCGGCGGCGAGGGTTCCTACACCATGGACCTCAGCCACTACGACCCGGTGCCGTCGCGCAAGCAACAGGAGCTCGTCCAGGCGTGGCGGCCGCGCTCTGAAGAAGAGTGAGGACTCAGGCGAGGCTGCGGCCGCTTACCATAACACGGTGGTTTTGAACTAGGCGCCGCGCTCAGTACACTGCAAGCATGAAAGCATTCCTTGCCGCAACGCTGTGTGCGTTCGCTCTCCTCAGTCA